>NZ_JANHGP010000037.1:0-65579 GCF_024494585.1 Acinetobacter sp. 5862 | reverse complement strand
TATGACAATTTTATATACTCCATAAACCCTTTAAATTAATTAGGTGGTTTATGTCGCACTTCAAGTTTTACTCTGCCCTCTATAAAATTTAAATTCTGAAAAATTATCCATCATTTTCTAGCATATCCTCTAAACGTGTCATACCTTTTCTATCCAAATAATAATAACCATCCCTAATAAATGAAAGATACTCCGTTGCATCTAGATCTTGACGTAGTTCATATCCCTTAAAATTTATTAAAGATAAAATTAGGCCAACATCACCATCACCAGTACGTTGAGTTGGATTGACTCTCAATAAGTAATGAAAAATATATTCTAATACTTTGGATTGTCTATGTTGTAAATCATAGAATTTACTTGCAATTTTATCGCCAATATCCATTTGAAAATGATTTCTATGTACTTCATGTACATAATCCTTAATATCTTCAAATTCGAATACATTTTCATTAAAAAAAATTTTAAATCCTATTAAACCTAAGGCCCATGAATCATAATTCCATGATTTATCAAATATATGATTTTGATTTTCCCTGTAGTGTCTAAGATATTCTGGCGGGGTAGCATAAAGTGAAGTAGTTAATCTTCTCATATTACTTGTTTGTAATTTTATTAAGTCTTCTATTTCTAGATCACTGACTGTTGTAACGTATGATGAGTAGCTTTCTCCAAAATCAACAACCTTAATTCCTGTATTGAATGGTTTAGTAGATAAATCTTTATATTCAAAAGAGTTATCTAACACCATAATATTTGATGGATGTAAATCTCTATGAACTAGCCAGTTACTTAATGGTATTAGTGCATTCGTTACCCTATGAAACAGTTGAACTTTTTCCTCAATAGTTTTATTAGCATAAGTTTCAATTACCTCTTCCAGTGATTGTCCATCTAGCCATTCCAGAACTAGATAACCACCCAAATGATTTTTAAATAACTTAGCATCATAAAGTTCAATAACAGCATTTTCATCATATACATACCCTTGACGTGCAATAAGTCTATGAATTGCTATTTCATTTCTAAATTTTAAAATTTCGATTTCATGTCTAGGTAATAAAAGAAATTTGATAAAAACTTCTTTTTTTAAAGTATAGCTATAAGCTTTATAGGAATGAGAATTCCCACCAAAGTTGAGGGCTTTGATTAGTTTATATTTTCTACTAAAACCATTTTCTCCTAACCCCTTTAATAACTTTTTTAAAATTTTAATTTCCACTTGTACACCTATGAGTTCATTAAATATTGGAATGTACAAGACAGTGTACATTGTGTAAGTACATTATAGTTAGTTATACTTAGGTAAGAAAAAGGCTTAAACCATTACAGTTTAAGCCTTTTTAATTTTGTATATCATCATGTGACAGCATACAAATTTAGATATTTGGTGGAGGTGGCGGGAGTTGAACCCGCGTCCGCCAGCACTACACTCGAGAATACTACATGCTTAGATATCGTCTATTGTTTTAACGCCAAGCGACCCGACGAACAGGGTACAAGGCGCGATCCTCTAAGTTTGGTATAAAGCCCCGAGGCTTGACTTTATACGGACTTGTGTGCGTGCGCTTCGGTCGGGTTCACTGACCACAAGTATTCAGTGAAGCGGACAAGCTGCCCTTAGGCAGCTAGAGCGTAAGTTTCGTCGTTTGCGACTATTAAAATGCAAATTTTATTTACGAGAGAAAATGCGCTCTCGGCATGCATCTATGAGCTTCATCACCAGCGTCGAAGCCAATAACACCCCCATATATGAACGAGCATCATAGCATAAATATTGAAAATTTAAATCTAAATTTACAGGCTTTGAGGTTTGTGGTTAAAAACCGATCTAATTGAAATTATAAATTAATTGCATGTCTTTAAGAATTGGCTTTTTAACGTTTAGTTAAATTGGAACTTCAAAGAAGCAATATACATTTAAATCTCTTCATTAAAACAATAGCATATGACTCGGCAGCTTAGGTTCATGCCAACCAACATCTAAAGCCCGAATAAGATCTACGCTAGCAATCATTCGACTGCCATGAAGCTGTGCAGCGAGTTGCTCTTGCTGCAAGATTCCAGTCCGAATCAATCACATCCAGATAGCTGATACTGCCTTCACGATAATGCAAATGTGAAAGCTGATTGGCATGTCGGGATGACGCAAGTGCTTGTACGTGTGCCTGTATTTGCTGATCTAGAATACGCTGATCAGACAGTTCATATACTGATTAAATCCTTATTTTACATTTTCAATACTAGTTATATACAGCGCTACAAATTTAAAGAAATATGAATATGCGAACATATTCAAACTGGTTAATTTTTATGATTTTACGGTTTATAGAAACTATTTATCAGTTTTTCGCTGTTTATTTGATCGCACTTTTTGCCTGTATCACTTATGAGTTTTTTTAAAATTAACTAATTTAAGATACGTGGGTTCAAGCGATGATACTGTTTTTTAAGTGTTGAATCGCAGCATATGCATTCTTTGTTTGATTAATCAGTTGGAATCGTTTTGAAATTCTATTCTCATTTACTTTAACTAGAACGAAGTTTAGGTATTAATCGTAATAACGGAAGTTTTATGTTTTCACCCTATATCCATGCATTTGCATTGTTTTTTTCATTATTGAATCCGTTCCTGATGAGTGTCTACATGGTCGGGATGATTCGGAATACCGATGTAAAAGTATTTAATAAAGCATTGATTCAAGGGAGCTTAATTGCTTTTGCTGTTTTTGCATTATTTGCGTGGGGCGGTGAGAATATTTTTAGTCGCTACCTAAATGTAAGATTTGAATCTTTCCAAATATTTGGTGGACTAATTTTTCTTGTAATTGGTTATCGTTATGTGTTTCAGGGTGCAGAAACAATCGGTGAAATGCGTGGTGCTCCTGAGCATTTAGCAGGTACGATTGCTATGCCTTTTATGATCGGACCAGGAACAATTAGTGCTGCGGTTGTCACAGGCGTGAGTGTTCCATTTGGAGGAGCAATTGCTGTGATTGCCCTCACATTGGCGTTAACTTGCAGTATTCTTATCGCGATGAAATACGGACACGATCATTTACGCTACAAGCATGCGAAGTATATTGATCGTTACTTTGACATTATGGGGCGTTTATCTGCTTTACTGATCGGTACAATTGCTGTCGATATGATCGTTAATGGCGTGATGGGACTCATTCAAGCTACAAATTTAAATTAAATTATTAGATATAAAATTTTGTATGATGAGTATTTATCTGGTTAATAACACATTGTTAATTTTAGATAAAATCTAATAAAAAGAGTCTATATGTAATCCTGCTGAAATAATGTTTCGATCTATCATAAAAATAGTTGATGATGTTTTATACATTTATACGTATTTTTACGTTGAGGAATGAACGATAATACACATGTTGTATTCTCCTATGAGTTCTCCTATGTATCCATTAGATCAATTGAACCAAGCACCTGATGATCAGTCAGAGCTTACAATGTCAGTTTTAATGACACCTGATATGGCAAACTTTTCAGGTAATGTTCATGGTGGAGCAATTTTAAAACTGCTTGACCAAGTTGCTTATGCTTGTGCAAGCCGTTATTCAGGCAGTTATGTTGTGACATTGTCTGTTGATAAAGTTAATTTTAAAGAGCCAATTTACGTTGGTGAATTAGTCACATTTTTAGCGAGTGTTAATCATGTAGGACGTACTTCTATGGAAGTCGGTATTCGTGTAGAAGCACAGAATATTCAAAAGCGTACAATCAGACATACCAATACCTGCTATTTCACCATGGTTGCTGTGGATGAGGAGCGTAAACCTAAAGTTGTTCCGACATTAAAATTAGATACGGATTGGAAGCGTTGTCGTTTCGAAGCTGCAGAACAGCGTAAGGATCTACGTTTACAAGAAGTACAGCAACCTTCTTGCAGTATTTTCAAAAAAACTAGCCAGTGTTGATTTATTCATCACATTCCTAGTGATCTAAAAAAAGATCGAACCGCAGCATGGTTCGATCTTTTTTTATTTGTAAAGATGAGTCAAATCATTACAAATGTTGTTCTAAAGGGTCTGGAGGAACCTGAAGATCAAATTATTTACTAGCCGTCGGAGCAGCCGATGTTGCTGCATCACTTGCTGTGGTGTCTGTCGTAGCTGGATTTAGAGTTTCAGGTTGCTCTTGATTTGATACAACGACTTTCTCTTCGGTGGTTTTGGTGCTATGTGATTTGTCATGAGCCGAAGCTGCAAATGTTGTTGCCGCTGTTAAAGCAAATGTTATCGCAATTAAAGTCTTAATGAGTTTCATGTTTGGCATCCATATTTAAACTTAATTAAAAAATTACAGCTTCAATTCGAGAGATGAGTGAGAACAAATCTTGAATTTCTGCATGAGATTTATGCTAAGTGCCTAAGTTTTTTACAGCAATATTCTTAACAATCTTTTACGGAGAACTTAACAATAGAGCATCATAAAACGTGGTTTTGTGATGCGCTTGTAAAGTTATATGCCTGAACCTATCAATAAAATGTATATAAATATGTATTTTTGATTAAAAAATAATCTGTGATTTTACGTGTTTTAAACAAGAGCTTTCTTTTGCAAATAGTTTAATAATTGAATAAAACATTTATATCTTGATTTTAAATAGTATTTTTAGATTAATTTTGTGATTTAATTCTCTCTATTTTTATTTTTAATTGAATTGTTTCATAAATTTCATTCTTTATTTTATTTCGCATATTTTTCTCTTTAGAATGAAATAAATTTTTAATGCGAGTAAATCGTGAAGTTCATTGCTCCCAAAATTGTTCCTACTCACATTATTTCTGGTTTTTTAGGTGCAGGTAAAACAACGCTATTGCAGCATTTATTAACTCAAAAGCCTGAAAACGAAGTTTGGGCTGTTCTAATGAATGAGTTTGGGCAAATAGGTGTTGATCAACAACTGATTACTCAACAACAAGGCTATGCTGTCAAAGAACTACTTGGTGGATGCTTGTGTTGTAGCAGTCAACTTCCTATGCAAATTGCACTGGCTCGCTTACTCAGTGAAAGTAAACCTGATCGTTTATTTATCGAACCAACGGGTTTAGGTCATCCTGCACAATTATTGGAACAACTGACGGAGCCACATTGGCAAAGTAGTTTAGCAATGCGTGCTTTGGTGATTGTTGTGGATGGGAGTCGTCTACATGATGAAGATTGGGTTAAACAGAACTTATATACCGATCAACTGAAATCTGCCCAAATCGTAGTCCTCTCGCATATTGATTGTATGTCAGTAGCAGATCATCAAGCCTATGCGGCTTTAAAACAAGAATATGACACTTATGTCCAGCATTGGATTGAAGTTGAGTGTGGCAAAATTGAATTGTCTCAGGTTGATATTATGCAACAACCTGTACAACGTAAGATTCAACCTTTACTCAAGTTACAACAAACACAGGCTATTGAGCCTCCGTTAGAAATAAAACAACTTCCATATCATTATGTAGAAACGGCTCAAGGTTATACCGTTGCAGGTTGGAAATTGCCTAAACGCTGGCAATTTAAATTTTTTGAACTGTTAGATTTGTTGTGTACGCAACAAAATTGGGTCCGTATCAAAGGCATATTTAATACGGATCAAGGTTGGAAAAGTTTTAACTTTAATCCTCAACAATTTAACTATAAGTCTGCTGAAGAAAGTATTGATAATCGAATTGAAATTATTTGCCAATCCGAACAAGATTGGTTGGGGTTTGAAACACAATTATTAAATTGTCGCCTTGATCTAACTGATGCCCAAAATGATGAAAGCCGATATTTTCTGTAATAAAATAGAGTATGCTTAGCGCCAAATTTGAGTACATCGTATTTAAGAGTATTTTTTATGGCGCTAAAAGCAACAATATATAAGGCAGATCTGAATATTGCCAATATGGATCAGCATATCTATGCAGATTATCAGCTAACACTTGCCTTACATCCGTCAGAGACTATTGAACGTTTGATGGTTCGTATTCTTGCTTACGCCCGTTATGCCGATGAACGATTAGAATTCACTAAAGATTTGTTTGAAACGGATGAGCCTGCGTTATGGCAAAAAGATTTAACAGGGCTTTTAGAAAACTGGATTGAAGTCGGTTGTCCATCTGAAGATAAAGTGAAAAAAGCCAGTGCTCGTTGTAAAAAAGTGGCTGTGATTACCTATGGCTCACAAGCTGCTGATTGGTGGCAAAAAAATACCAAGATTAAGACGTTGAGTAATGTGGAAGTTTGGCAATTAGCATCTCAGACTACACAGGCACTTGAAGGCTTATGTGAACGCACGATGCAATTACAGCTTAATATTATGGATGGAGAATGGACTTTGTTAAGCGATAACGGTCAAGTCGATATTCAATGGTTACAATTGCAATAAATCAGGTTGGGAGAAAAAAATGAGCGCTGAATTACAAATTATTGATTTAAAAGTAGGTGAAGGTAAAGAAGCTGTTAAAGGTGCTTTAATCACAACACACTATACAGGGTGGTTGGAAGATGGTACTCAGTTCGATTCTTCAATTGATCGCGGGAATTATTTTGAGACGGTGATTGGTACAGGGCGAGTAATCAAAGGTTGGGATCAAGGCATCATGGGAATGCGCGTTGGTGGGAAGCGTAAATTAATCGTACCTGCACATTTAGCATATGGCGAACGCAAAATGGGAAAAATTATTCCAGCAAATTCAAATCTGATTTTTGAAATTGAATTATTTGATGTTAAAACTCGCGACGAGTGATTTAGTCTCAATGATGCAAAGCATGATGGCATTGATTTGATTGCTTCATTCATGCTTTGCAAAAAAAAGTACAAAAACAATACAAATCAAAAAAATGATTTAATCTCAATATTTTGATTTTAAAAATTTTTATTTAAATCTTCTGTTTTTAACAATCTGCTTAAAATTATTGATTCTATAGAAGGTTCTGTATATCTTTTAAACAAAGAGCAATGCATTTTGAATCAAAGTTTTTACAAAAAATGTGATGTTAATTTACCTTTTGGAAAAATTGCTTTTAATGTTGCCATCCATGATCAGCAGATTCATAAACATGGCGAGGTAAATTATAAAAAATCTATGCTTGTGTTAACGAGCACCAAAAAATTGAGTGAGTGAGGCAGCTATGAATGATTATTTGGATATTACCGCTTCTGAGCTATTAAAAGAATTACATAATTTTTTCTTGATTAATACTTATAATGGCGCTGAAAATGGTTTTTGGGTCAATGAAAAAGCATTGATTGATAAACATTATTGGATGGATGGAGAGAACAAGGTCGAGATTATACGAGAGCTGAGTCCTTCACATCAGCATTCGCATCCTGACTATCAGATTACCTTATTATCTCCATTAGAAGGGAATGTCCTCTTGCTACAATATGATGGCGTGAATAAAAAGATTCAGACATTCCGTCGTGGTGAATGGGTAAACTGCTTATATAAATATTTTTATCAAAAAGAACGTTATTATTTACAACAACTTTCTGAGCATCCAAATTTTCAGCTCATTCAATATTAAGCTTTTATATTTAGCTCACTAGGTTCTTAATACGTATCGTGTTAGGAACCTAATTACATATTGCTAAAATATTGATGTATATTGCGATAAAATTTATAAAATATTTTTTTAAGATTATTTTCAGTTTTTAAAATTATAAATACAATCCTTGCTCCCAGCTGACTCGCTAAAAATCTTATTTGTCCACAAATTGTAAGATGATTCATGCATGATTCGCGCTCAGCCATTTTCGAATATTGAGAAGATATCTCTATGACAACACGTTTAGTGTCTCCGACCTTAAAAACATTTTTAGGTCTAATGATTGGTTTAGTTGCGAATACAGCAACTTTTGCAGAAAATTCCAAAATTGATGCGACAACGTTAACCGTCATTGGTTATCATGAAATTACCGACCATAAAGATGCACTCATCCCAAGTTATGCAGTAACAGCACAACAATTCAGCGAGCACATCGATTGGTTACAAAATAATGGCTATCACTTTATCAATGTCGATCAACTGATTAAAGCACATCAGGGCAAATATACTTTACCCACTAAACCTGTGTTATTGACAGTAGATGATGGTTATCAGTCTTTTTATCAAAATGCTTATCCAATTGTACGTGCGAAAAAAATTCCAGTTGTATTAGCAGTTGTCGGTTCTTGGTTAGAGCCAAAAGCTAATCAGAAAGTGGACTTTGGTGGGGAAGAGATTACGCGCAATAAAATTTTGAGTTGGAATGAACTCAAAGAAATGCAAAATAGTGGTTTTGTTGAAATTGCGAGCCATAGCTATCATTTGCATCGAGGAGTAAACGCAAACCCTCAAGGTAATTCAGAACCAGCAGCGATTACTCGAATCTATGATTCAAATACGAAAACCTATGAAAGCGATGCAAATTATCAAGCACGTGTTTATCAAGATTTAAAGAAAAATAATGAATTATTGCAGGCACATGGTTTGCGTTCACCACGTGTTATGGTTTGGCCTTATGGTCGCTACAATATGCAATTAGTTCAAATTTCTAAACAATTGGGTATGCCGATTACCATTACTTTGGATGATGGTGCTGATCATGCCAAACAATCGATCCAAAATATGGGGCGTATTTTAATTCAAGGAAATATGTCAACCAATGCCTTGGCACAAGAAATTAAGAACCGCGAACTGAATTTGAACGATAATAATCGTCCGCAAAAGATCATGCATGTGGATTTAGATTACATCTATGATCCAGACCCACAACAACAGGAACGCAATTTAGGTAATCTGTTAGATCGTATCAATGCAATGGGAGTCAAGACTGTTTATTTACAAGCATTTTCTGATCCTGATGCAAATGGTTCTGCTGATATGGTGTATTTCCCAAATCGTCATATTCCAATGCGTACGGATTTATTTAACCGAGTAGCTTGGCAAATTCAAACACGTACGCCAGTACAGCGTTTGTATGCTTGGATGCCTTTACTTGCATGGGAATTACCTAAATCAGACCCAGTGTCAAAGGATTTAGTTGTCACGCAACAAGCAAAAGCAGGCGAGCATTTGAATATGGGGTATATCCGCTTAAGCCCATATTCACCAAAAGCAAGACAAACCATTAAAGAGATTTATCAAGATCTTGCAAAATCAACGCCATTTGATGGCCTGTTATTTCATGATGATGTGACATTATCTGATTATGAAGATGCAAGCCCTCAAGCACTAGCAGCCTATGCGAAACAAGGTTTGCCAACGGATCTGGCCAAAATACGAAATAATGACGACAAGTTACAGAAATGGACTGCTTATAAAACGCGTACCCTAGATGATTTTGCAATGGAGCTCGCAGGTGAGGTGCGTCAATATCAGCCTTATTTGATGACTGCACGTAATTTGTATGCGCAAGTTGCCCTTAACCCGTACGCCGAAAATTGGTATGCACAGTCTTTAGAAGAGTCATTAAGACGTTATGATTTCACTGCAATAATGGCAATGCCGTATATGGAGCAATCGGATCATCCCGAAAAATTTTATACGGATATTATGAATCGGGTGAAACAATATCCCAACGGGATTAAAAAGACAGTGATGGAGTTACAAGCGATTAACTGGCGTAATGATCAGAAGATTCCTTCTGAAGAAATGGCAGCAACAATTAAGTCACTTTATCAACAAGGTGCGATGCACATTGCATATTATCCTGACGATCCGATTAAAGAACACCCAGATGTGGAAACGATGCGTAAGGCTTTTGCTTTAAAATCATCACAATTAGTACCATAACGGAGTAATGTGTCGATGAGTATAATTGCTTTATTATGGGCTTATGCCATTAAGTTTGTTTTCTATTATCCATTATTTATGTCGTATTTATGGATGGTTGGGGCAATTATTTTTTATTGGAAAGAACGCCAAGATCCTCCATATCAGCAGCCAGCAACTTTGCCTGAATATCCTAAAGTTGCTGTACTCGTTCCTTGTTTTAACGAGGGAGATAACGCAGAAGAAACCATTAGTCATGCTTTGCAATTAGATTATCCAAACTTTGAAGTGATTGCGATTAATGATGGTAGTTCTGATAACACGGGCGAAGTGCTGGATCGTCTCGCGATGCAGCATGAAAAATTACGTGTGGTACATCTTGCTCAAAACCAAGGTAAAGCTATGGGACTGCAAGCGGGCAGTTTAATGACTGATGCTGAGTTCTTGATTGGTATTGATGGTGATGCGTTACTAGATCCTCATGCTGCTAAATGGATGATGCGTCATTTTCTAGAAGACTCAACAGTTGCAGCAGTCACAGGTAATCCACGTATTCGTACACGTTCAACTTTATTGGGACGTATACAGGTCGGTGAGTTCTCTTCAATTGTTGGCATGATTAAACGTGCACAACGTACTTTTGGCCGTTTATTCACAGTCTCAGGTGTGATTACTGCATTTCGTAAAAGTGCCGTACATCAAGTTGATTATTGGTCTCCAAATATGTTGACTGAAGATATTGATATCACTTGGAAATTACAACGCGCAGGTTGGGATGTTCGTTTTGAACCAAATGCTTTGGTTTGGATTTTGATGCCAGAGACTTTTAATGGTTTATGGAAGCAACGTTTGCGTTGGGCGATGGGTGGGGCACAAGTTCTGATTAAGAATATTGATGTGTTCTTTAAACCAAAACTTAATTTTCTTTGGCCTTTAATGTTGGAGCTTTGCTTAACATTAGTATGGTCATATTTGATGTTGATTATGGCTGTCATGTGGCTGTTACATTTTGTATTTACAATCCCAGCCCTTGCTATCGTTAGTTCACCATTTTTACCATACGGTAGTGGAATTTTATTAGGTGCGACCTGTTTAATTCAGTTTGCTTTAAGCAAATGGATGGATAGTCGTTATGAGCCAAGCCTAGGGAAAAATTATTATTGGATGATTTGGTACCCATTTGTGTTTTGGTTAATTACGATTACTGCTACAATCGTCGCCTTTCCAAAGGTACTGTTGCGTGGTGATGAAAAACGCGCCCGTTGGATTAGCCCAGATCGTGGAATTCGCTGAGTCGCAAGATTCATTTTGCTGAGACTAGAAATGAAAGCAAATAGTTTGATTATCGATGTTCGTCGCCAACTCCCATGGCATAAGCGTTATTTTTCTACGACCACAACAGCAATGATGTGGGCAGGTTGGCTGCTATTATGGCGACCATTTATTTTGGTTTGGGTGTTAATTGAACTGCAAAAAACGCATCTTGCACAACGTTTAATGGCTGCATTCAGTCAAGGTCTTGAGCACGGAATTACAGCACTTTTCATGTGTGCGGTAGCATTATTATTATGGGGGCTTTTACCTTCAAAACGCGTACATAAAAAACATGCAATTGAAAAAGCACTACCTGATTATGCACGTTATTTTGAGTTGCCTGAACAAGAAATTCAAGCTGGTCGCCAACAAAAAGTAACCACGCTGCATCATGATGAAAATGGTAAGATTATTAGAGTTGAATAAAATTTATTCGATTGAGAAGTATAAATGCCTTAATTTTAATTAAGGCATTTTTTTATGCTTGTCTTAAATTTTAGACATAAAAAAACCAGCTTAGGCTGGATTTTTATTTGCACCATATTTCACTAGTTGAAAAATGGTGCCCGAGGCCAGACTCGAACTGGCACGCTTTGTGGGCGGGGGATTTTAAATCCCCTGTGTCTACCGATTTCACCACTCGGGCATGTGCGCAATAATAGAGGAGACTTTAAAACTTGGCAAGAGTAAAAAGTATTAATTGCTTTCTTTTCAATCAATTCATGTGTTTATCAGATAAAAATTAAGCATTGTCATATAATTTTCATGATTATTTCATCAAACTGAGATCAAACTTTCATTTAAGCAACTTAGTTTTAATTATTTAAAGTAATAAAATTAAGGTAGCTATCCAAATGACAGCAAAAATTTCACGACGGGAACTCATTCAAAAAAGTTTATTCGGTTTTGGGGCATTCTCTTTATCTGCGGGATTTACAGGATGTAATGACAGTTCAGATCAAGAAACAGCGACATTACAAGTTAATTTTGAACATGGCGTTGCCAGCGGTGATCCACTACAGGATCGCGTGATTTTGTGGACACGCTTAACACCAAGTGATAGCAGTGCACGGTTGCAAGTCACTTGGGAAATTGCGTTAGATCAGCAATTCAAGCAAATTATTAAAACCGATAAAGTCACTACCGCTGCTGCACAAGACTTTACTGTAAAGGTAGATGCAATTGGATTAAAACCAAATCAAACCTATTTTTATCGTTTTGTTTTCGGTGATAAAATTTCGCCAGTAGGTCAGACTAAAACCTTGCCGACCAGTACATCAAAGGTTAGTTTTGCTGTGTGCTCGTGTTCTAATTATCCAGCAGGCTATTTTTATGTTTACCGTGAAATGGCAAGACAAAATGTAGATGTCGTGATTCATCTAGGCGATTATATTTATGAATATGGCGCTGATGGTTATGCGACAGAAGATGCAGCGAAATTAGGGCGTACGCTTCCTGCGAATAATGATAAAGAAATTATTAAACTGGATGACTATCGCAAACGCTATGCTTTATATCGTAAAGATAAAGACTTACAAGCTTTACATCATCGCCATCCTTTTATTGTGATTTGGGATGATCATGAATTAGCAAATGATGCATGGCGAGAAGGTGCTGAAAATCATACTGAAGAAACAGCAAATGCAAAAAATGAAGGTAAATTCTCTGAAAGAAAATTAGCAGCATTGCAAGCTTATTTTGAATGGATGCCGATTCGTCCAATTGATGATCAGCATATCAAGATTTATCGACAGTTTGATTTTGGTAATCTCGTTCAGCTTACTATGTTGGATACACGTATTATCGCGCGTGATCAGCAATTAGATTATGTAGATTATATGACCGCAAATGGTTTGAATGCTGCAAAATTCCAAGCGGACTTAACCAACCCTGCACGTACTTTAATGGGATATACCCAACGGGATTGGCTACTCGGAAAACTTCAACAATCTAATGCAACATGGAATGTTTTAGGTCAACAAATATTAATGGCGAAAATGCTGATTCCTGCTGAGTTGTTACTTTCTTTGGCTGAAATAACTTCAGGCAATCCAACTGCCGACACCTTAAATAAAATGAATACGCAAATTACTGAGCTAGTCACCTTAAAGATGCGTTTAAAGCAAGGTGATCCGAGCTTAACCAGTCAGGAAAAAGCTCGTATCCTCACCGTTGCACCTTATAACTTAGATGCCTGGGATGGTTATTTTGCTGAACGTGAGATTCTGTATGGCACTTTGGCACAATTAAAGAAAAAAGTTGTTGTACTTGCAGGCGATACCCATAATGCATGGTCTTCTAATTTATATAGTAAAGATGGTGCATTTGTAGGTGTGGAATTGGCAACCAGTTCAGTTTCTTCACCAGGTCTGGAAAAATATTTAAATATTCCATTGGCTCAGCTACAGCAGTTTGAATTTGCATTTACCACCTTGATTGATGAGCTGAACTATTGCAACTTAAACCAACGAGGTTATCTCATGGTTCAGTTTGATGAAACTCAGGTACAGTCACAGTGGGTTTATCTGGATTCAATCAAAAAATCTGAATATAGCATTGATACAGCCAGACAATATCAGCTCAGTTTTGATAAGAATTTGTTGCCAGTGAAAGCAGGGCAGCAAGTAGCGTAAACGATTGATATATCGAGCCAAACGTTAATGTTTGGCTTTTTATTCTTAAATTTCAAACATAAAAAAACCAGCTTACGCTGGATTTTTATTTGCACCAAATTTCATTAGTTGAAAAATGGTGCCCGAGGCCAGACTCGAACTGGCACGCTTTGTGGGCGGGGGATTTTAAATCCCCTGTGTCTACCGATTTCACCACTCGGGCTTTAAAACCAAATTTGGAGGCGGGGGTCGGAATCGAACCGGCGTACACGGAGTTGCAGTCCGCTGCATGACCATTCTGCCACCCCGCCATCATTTGGTGATGCACATATTAGCAACCTTTAGAAAAAAAACAATAGTGTTTGCCGTGAATATGCACATAAAAACAACATCTAAAAGAATATTGGTCAAATTATCATGTATTATTTACGCAATTGATTCATACCCACTTTGGAGATGCGCTGTGGCATTGGTTTTAGACGGTCGTGCGTTGGCAACACAAATCGAAGCTGATTTGTTGGTTCGTGTAGAAGCATTAAAAGCAAAAACGGGACGTACCCCAATTTTGGCAACAATTTTGGTTGGTGATGATGGTGCATCGGCAACGTATGTGCGTATGAAAGGCAACGCTTGCCGCCGTGTCGGTATGGATTCATTGAAAGTTGAGCTTTCTAAAGAAACAACTACAGAACAATTGCTTGCTGAAATTCAAAAATTAAATGCGAATCCTGATGTACACGGTATTTTGTTGCAGCACCCAGTGCCTGAACAAATTGATGAAAGAGCATGTTTTGATGCCATTTCATTAGCTAAAGATGTGGATGGCGTGACTTGTCTAGGTTTTGGTCGTATGGCTATGGGGGAAGCGGCCTATGGTTCTGCGACACCTGCGGGTATTATGACAATCTTGCAAGAAAACAAGATTGAGATCGCGGGTAAACATGCAGTTGTGGTCGGTCGCTCAGCGATTTTAGGCAAACCAATGGCAATGATGTTATTACAGGCGAATGCGACAGTGACCATTTGCCACTCGCGTACTCAGAATTTAGCTGAGTTGGTAAAACAAGCAGATATTATTGTCGGTGCGGTAGGTAAAGCTGAGTTGATTCAAAAAGACTGGATCAAGCAAGGTGCAGTTGTTGTAGATGCAGGTTTCCACCCGCGTGATGGCGGTGGTGTCGGTGATATTCAATTAATGGGAATTGAAGAGATTGCTTCTGCTTATACACCAGTTCCAGGTGGTGTGGGGCCAATGACGATTACGACTTTGATTCGTCAAACTGTTGAAGCCGCTGAAAAAGCCTTAGTTTAAAGATTAATAGCCCCTCGATAAGAGGGGTTTTTTAGAATTAAAGATATATGAGTTGTACATTTCAATTTGCGAAAGCCCCTGAACAATTGCTTCAAGCATTACATGAAGTCATCCCTAATACGGATCTACTAGCACAGCAGCTTCCTGAAACACCTATATCGTTATGGTTGATTCCACCAGTTTTTCCAACGGATCGTTTGGATGATGAGGTGATTCGTCGTATTTGGAATGAGACACCGTATTGGATTTTCTGTTGGGCATCTGGTTTAGCGATGGCACAGTGGTTACTCGCTGAGCCACATCATGTTAAAGATAAAGTGGTCTTGGATTTTGGTGCAGGTTCGGGCGTAGTTGCAATTGCTGCAAAAATGGCAGGTGCGAAACGTGTGATCTGTTGTGATATTGATCCAATAAGTCTTGCGTCATGTCGTGAAAATGCTTTGTTGAATGATGTTGAACTTGAATATTTGGATGATTTATATAAAGCCGAGCAGGTGGATGTATTGCTCGCTGCGGACGTGCTGTATGACCAATGCAATCGTTTCTTCTTAGATGAGTTTCTTAAGTTCTCACCTGAAGTTTGGGTTGCCGATAGCCGAGTTAAAAACTTTAGTCACCCTCAATATATGAAAATTGATGAACGTAGTGCAACGACTTGGCCTGATTTGGATGAATCCAAAGAGTTTAGAAATGTGAGTTTCTACTGCACAAAATAAATAATGTTTAATCTAAAAATAATCAGTGTTGAGACTATCAAATCTCAACACTATTTCCTTCTTACTCATGCTAAAACATTCAGTTGAAATAGAAATAATCTTCAAAAGGAAAGAAAATGAATATTCAACAGGTTGATGATAATAAACATGGAATATTTAAGCTGTTTAACGGTGAAACAGTAGCTGGTGAAATGGCTTACACATGGGCTGGGATACTTGTTAATTATTGATCATACTGATGTGAATGATCAATTTCGAGGGCAAGGATTAGGTCGAAAACTTTTAAATGAGTTAGTTACTTTTGCAAGAGGTCGCAACATTAAAGTCATTCCTTTATGCCCATTTGCAAAGTCGGTTTTCGATAAAGACCTATCAATTCTTGATGTCTTGCAGATATAAAATATATAGGATGTATAAACCTAAAGAAAAACTTATACATCCATGATTATTATTTATTCAGAACAAGTATAGCGAATGACTTTAAGTGTAGTCGGGCGTGCTTCAAGTGCTTGGCGTGTTGCATATCCTTCACTGTTATTGAAATCAGGTGAATTAGAAAGTCCAAAAGTTGCACGACTATTTCCAAGTTTTACGCCGTATTGTTCTTGTTGTGTAGGATTCATAATTTCATTCACACTGAGTATTGAAATTTTATAAGTTTTTCCTACGCCTAAAACTTGGTTGCATGCATGTTGTAATTTCTTTTGATCTAAATCTTGATTGGTACGTGCTGCAAGGGTGTAAGCAATCGTGGCTGAAGTTGTTGTTTTATTTTCTATTTGATAGCCCGTCACGCCGTTAAATTTGTGTGGTGTACTTTGACATGCAGTGATCACAAGTGCACTTGTAACGATAATGAATAAATTGGTTTTTTTCATATCTATGATCCTATTATTTCCACAATTAGTATGGCATAAAATAAGGTTGTTATTGTGAGTAATCTTTGAAATTGGCGCTATTCATCGTATTGAGGTTCAAAGCTAAAGAAAGAATTTTCGTTTTCGAACAATTTTGCATATAATCTGCCAAGTTTTTTATTTAATACAGAAGTCGTTGCTTTATTGCAGTATTTTTGCCCGTTTTAACGGGCATTTAGTTTACTGGTCTGCTATAAGGCAAGTCTGGATAGGTGTGTCATGATCTCTACAGATAGTCAAAAAAAATATGTGGTTGCGTTTGACCAAGGTACAACAAGTTCACGAGCAATCGTGTTGGATCATGATGCAAATGTTATTAGTATTGCTCAGCGCGAGTTCACGCAAATCTACCCACAACCAGGTTGGGTTGAGCATGATCCTATGGAAATATGGGCAACTCAAAGTGCAGTTTGGGTTGAGGCGCTAGCACAAGCGGGTATTTCAAGTGACCAAATTGCTGCAATCGGGATTACTAACCAACGTGAAACCACGATCATTTGGGATAAGAAAACTGGTAAGCCGATTTATAATGCTATTGTTTGGCAAAGCCGTCAAAGCAATGAAATTTGTAATCAGTTACATCAAGATGGTTGGGATGATTATGTTCGAAAAGTAACGGGCCTAGTCATCGATCCATATTTTTCAGCAACAAAAATAAAATGGATTCTTGATCGTGTTGAAGGAAGTCGTGAGCGTGCAGAGCGCGGTGAGCTTTTGTTTGGTACGGTGGATACGTGGTTGATTTGGAAATTGACCAATGGTCAAGTTCATGTGACTGACTATACCAATGCTTCACGTACCATGCTGTTTAATATAGAAACCTTAGAATGGGATGATAAGTTACTTCAAGCTTTAAACATTCCAAAAGTAATGTTACCAACTGTGCGTAGCTCATCTGAGGTCTATGGATACACACATACCATTAGCGGTCAGGAAGTTGGAATTCCAATTGCAGGTATTGCGGGGGATCAACAAGCTGCATTATTTGGACAAATGTGTGTAGAAGTCGGGCAGGCCAAGAATACCTATGGGACAGGTTGTTTCTTATTGATGAATACAGGGAAGCGTATAGTTCAATCTGAACATGGTTTGTTGACTACCATTGCATGTGGTGCAAAAGGTGAAGTGAATTATGCTCTAGAAGGTGCTGTGTTTAATGGTGGATCATGTGTGCAATGGTTGCGTGATGAACTCAAAGCGATTAATGATTCGTATGATTCTGAATATTACGCCACCAAAGTGAAAGATAGTAATGGCGTATATGTTGTTCCTGCATTTACAGGTTTGGGTGCGCCGTATTGGGACCCAACCGCACGTGGTGCGATCTTGGGTATTACACGTGGTGTGAGTATTGAGCATATTATTCGTGCGACCTTAGAGTCAATTGCTTATCAAACACGCGATGTATTAGATGCAATGCAACAAGACTCTGGCGAAAAGTTGCGGACACTCCGCGTAGATGGTGGTGTAACAGCGAATAACTTCTTGATGCAATTCCAAGCGGATATTCTTTCGACTTCAGTTGAACGTCCAGCAATGAAAGAAACGACAGGGATGGGAGCCGCATTTTTGGCTGGTTTAGCTGTCGGTTTCTGGTCTGATTTAAATGAATTGAAGAGTAGAATGTCGATCGAACGAACCTTTATACCTGAATGCAGTCAGGATCAAACTGAAAAATTGTA
Source organism: Acinetobacter sp. 5862 (assembly GCF_024494585.1). Lineage (NCBI taxonomy): Bacteria > Pseudomonadati > Pseudomonadota > Gammaproteobacteria > Moraxellales > Moraxellaceae > Acinetobacter > Acinetobacter sp. 5862. The sequence goes on along the minus strand of NZ_JANHGP010000037.1, from coordinate 47,267 downwards.
TAAAGGTTGGTTAAAAGCTGTCGGACGTACTCGAGATTGGGCAGAAGATTAAGCTAAAATAGCTGGATATAATATGCCGTAAATAACACAGGATTGATGAGCATGAGCTTGATACTACGCCAACAAAAAACCCTCGAATTAGTACGAGAGCGTGGTTATATTAGTATTGAAGAACTTGCTCAACATTTCGATGTTACACCTCAAACGATTCGTCGTGATATTAATCAATTAGCGGATGAAGGGCTTTTGCGCCGTTATCATGGCGGCGCTGCGCATGATTCAAGTGTTGAAAATACAGAATATACGATGCGTGTCGGGCATATGCTTGAGCAAAAAAGAACAATTGCTGAAGCTGTTGCTGCTGCCGTTCCAAATCACGCTTCTTTATTTATTAATATTGGCACCACAACCGAAGCGATTGCTCATGCACTACTGAATCACACGGGCTTAAAAGTCATTACTAATAACCTGAATGTTGCAAAGACCCTGAGCACAAAAGAGGATTTTGAAGTTCTGATTGCCAGTGGTCGTGTTCGTCCAGATGGTGGTGTCATTGGTCAAGCAACCGCTGATTTTTTCAAACAGTTTAAAGCAGATTATGCGCTTATCGGGATTAGTGGAATTGAAGAAGATGGCACATTGCTTGATTTTGATTTTCAGGAAGTGTGTGTCTCTCAAGAAATTCTTTCAAGTGCACGCCAAGTTTTTTTAGCCGCGGATAGCAGTAAATTTGGGCGTAATGCGATGATTCGATTAGGTTCACTTAAGCAAGTGGATTGTATTTTTACTGATCAACAGCCAAATGAGCAATTTATAAAAACCATCCGAGAGTTAGATGTTGGTTTGATTGTTGCAAAATAAATATTCATTTTCGAAAAATTGTTACTTTTCTTGAGTTAATCAATTTAACTCAAGATATATTCAATAAAAATTATATTTTTCTTATAAATAAATGCGGTTACCGTGTTTCTGAACTGTTAGTTTCTCCATCGAATTTTACCATTTATCTAAAAGTGTCGAAAGATTGGCATTTTTTGATCTATCTTTTATTGTTTATTTTCGATTTATATGTTTAAATTTTCATTATCGAAAAATAATGAAAAATTTGTGGTGATCTATGCAAACTTCTCCTCAGACAAATGAAAAAATCTATGACCTTGCGGTCATTGGTGGTGGTATCAATGGTGTTGGTATTGCGGCTGATGCTTCAGGACGCGGTTTATCGGTATTCTTGTGTGAAAAAGATGATTTAGCCAGTCATACTTCGTCTGCAAGCAGTAAGCTCATTCATGGTGGTTTACGGTATTTAGAACACAAAGAATTTCGTTTAGTACGTGAAGCGTTAGCTGAGCGTGAAGTGCTATTGGCTAAAGCTCCACATATTATTCGCCCAATGCGTTTTATTATGCCGCATCGCCCACATCTTCGCCCTGCATGGTTGATTCGCACGGGTTTGTTCTTCTATGACCATTTAGGTAAGCGTGAGAAATTATTGGGTTCAAATAATGTCTATTTTAAAGAAGATAGCCCTTTAAACTCTGCGATAACACGTGGTTTTGAATATTCTGACTGTGCTGTTGATGATGCTCGTTTGGTTGTACTCAATGCGATGCATGCCCGTGAAAAGGGTGCTGATATTGTAACTCGTACTCGTTGTTTGTCTGCACGAAGAGATGGGCAGTATTGGATTGTTGATTTAGAAAATGAAAATTGTCAATTCCAAATTAAAGCAAAGGCACTGGTCAATGCTGCTGGCCCTTGGGTCGCAAAATTCATCAAACAAGATTTAGAGCTCAAATCACCTTACGGTATTCGCTTGATTCAAGGTAGTCATATTGTTGTGCCAAAACTCTATGAAGGTGATAAAGCCTTTATTATGCAAAATGATGACCGCCGTATTGTGTTCGCAATTCCGTATTTAGATCAATACACCATGATTGGCACCACAGACCGTGAATATCAAGGTGATCCTGCGCAAGTGCAAATTACTCAAGCAGAAACAGATTATTTGCTTGAAGTGAGCAATGCACATTTCAAAAAACAGCTTACTCAAGCGGATGTTATTTGGACATTTGCTGGGGTACGTCCACTCTGTGATGATGAATCAGATAATCCTTCTGCAATTACGCGTGACTATACTTTAGCTTTATCTAAAGAGAACGACGAACAAGCTCCATTGCTTTCAGTATTTGGTGGAAAGTTAACGACTTATCGAAAATTAGCTGAGTCGGCTATGCAGCAGTTAAAAGCATTCTTCCCTGAAATGAAGGGGAGTTGGACTGCAACAGAAGCTTTACCTGGTGGCGAAAATATGGAGTCTGTTGAACAGTTGATGCGAGAAATTCGTGCACAAGTCACCGATGCGTCTGAAGCATTGGCAAAACGTTGGGCTACTGCTTACGGTTCACGTATTTGGAATATTTTAGGCGAGAAAAGTTCGGTTGAGCAACTTGGGCAGCATTTCGGTCAAGGCTTATATGCCAAAGAAGTCGATTATTTATGTCAGGTTGAATGGGCGACGACCAGCCAAGATATTTTATGGCGCCGTTCCAAATTGGGCTTGAGTTTTACACAAATTGAAATGAATCAATTGGATACTTATTTAGTATCCAAACAGCAAGAGCCGCATGCCGCTTAAAAAATCGTATAGCCGGACTGTTTTTAAAAAGCTTTTTATCTAACGCCTGAGTTAAGCCGCGAAGCGGCTTGGGCTTGAATGAATTGTTAGGCTACGTCTCGCCCGTGCGACCAATGTAAACCTCTTGGCCAATACTGTATTGAGATATACGTCTAGCCCATTCTCATGCCGAAGATATTTGAGACTCTTATCACTGTGCTCTATTGGCGCGAAGCCATACGAGTGAGTCAGGGAGCCGTCAAATTTCCACGTAGGTGGAGTGACCACTTGCATGGAGTTGCTCCCAACAAGGCGACAGACCGCGATGCGTTGTTTTGGGTTGTTGCCGAGATTTGCATGGCCAAACTCAAGCCATGAACAGTGCGAGGCTAAGCCGTGAATTTGATCTGCAACCGCCAAGTCAATGGCGTGCCCATCTTGGAGGTGTGTGAGGCCAGAGTGGGTAAGTAGCTTGACGAATGATTCCGTATCTTGCAGCGACATGAAGCCAACGCGCACGATCTCGTTGTCAGCGCACATGGTTTCGTTTGGAAGATGTGACTTGAAGCCGTCCCATCCGCCGGGGAATTTGCGGAGCAATGAATCTGCGCGAATAACCACAGAAATTGCTTCTATCAAAACAGCCATAGACTCCCCTTAGTAGCCTAACGCTTGGGCTCAGGAGTCCGCAGCGAAGCGGAGCGTCGCTTGGAGTCCATTGTTAGGGGATGTTTATTCCTTATCATCTTGTTCTGCGACTTTGCGTAATGGTGATACTAAGGTATCAAAGAAATCACCCGTGGCTATTTTAAATCCGATGATCCCGCCACCGATTAACCCTAACCAAACCCCAATACTGTCTTTTCCCATAATTTGCGCGCCAATATATGCACCTAAAACTGGAAACCCTACTATAAACACCAGCATTAAAAGGTACACAAGCAACATACCAAGTGCTGTGAACGGTGAAACGATTAAACCGAACCCAAGTAAAAATCCCCAAATGGGGCTATCAAGACCTCGGTAATCACCACCTATGTGCATTAGCTGAAAAATAATGACAATTACGCCAAGAATTGGCAGTAGAGCTCGAAATTGGTTTCTCATCATTCTCCCTAACTACTCTTATGCGGCAGAGGTGACACATAAGAGGCTAAAACTTGCTGCATAAGACGCCTATTTAATGAAGTATTAAACAAAATAATATTGATTTATTTTGACTTAAAACCATCATTAAATCATAAAAATAACAAGGATAATAAAATACCAGTTCATTAGCCTAAATTATTTGATTTAGTTAGGCAGCATATCCGTTATAAGCATATTAGTTATAGGGTTGGGTGGGTCTGTTATTGAAGATATCTCTAGCCGTTGTGAAACCAAGGTTTTCGATTTTCGACGTGTCACTACGTTGATGGTTTGTGGCGTTTCTTTGGTTGGGGTGTTTAATTTTGCACCACAATTGTTTTGGTAACTACTTATAAATGTGTTGCACATCGTTACTTGATTAGCCAAATAAAAAGGCCACCGAAGTGACCTTTTAAATCTCCCTGAACCCCTCTTTAATCAAGAGGGAAACTAGAGTGATTAAGCAGATTTAACAGCTGCTAATAATTCATTTTGACGATCTTTAAGTGCTTGTGGTAAGCGGTCACCAAGTTTAGTGAATAACTCAGTATGGCTTTCAAGCTCTTTGATCCATTGGTCTTTGTCTTGTGCTGTAACAGTTTCGAATTGTTCTTTAGAGAAGTCGATACCTGTCCAGTTCAACTGTTCGTATGTTGGAACATAACCGATTGGTGTTTCAGTCGCTTCAGCACGACCTTCACAACGATCAATAATCCACTCAAGAACACGCATGTTTTGACCGAAACCAGGCCACACGAAGTTGCCTTCAGCATCGCGACGGAACCAGTTTACATTGAAGATTTTTGGTAATTTGTTACCAGCAGCTTCTGCTTTAGCGCCAACTTCTTGACCAAGTTGTAACCAGTGACCGAAGTAATCAGCCATGTTATAACCAGCGAAAGGAAGCATTGCAAATGGGTCACGGCGAACAATACCTTGTTGACCAACAGCAGCAGCAGTTGTTTCTGAACCCATTGTTGCAGCTTTATAAACGCCATCAACCCAGTCAAAAGCTTCAGTTACTAAAGGTACTGTATCTGCACGACGACCACCGAAGATGAATGCAGAGATTGGTACACCTGCTGGATTTTCCCAGTCAGCATCGATAGAAGGGCATTGACCAGCTGAAACTGTAAAGCGAGCATTTGGATGAGCCGCTTTTTCACCTTCAACGTGGGGCTGACCTTTCCAGTTGGTTAAGTTTGCTGGAACTTCTTTAGAAAGACCTTCCCACCAAATTTCACCGTTATCTGTTACAGCAACGTTCGTATAGATAACATCTTTAGTTAATGTCGCCATACAGTTAGGGTTGGTTTTGGTATTTGTACCAGGTGCAACACCGAAGAAACCCGCTTCTGGATTGATTGCATATAAACGACCATCTTCACCTGGTTTGATCCAAGCAATATCGTCACCTACAGTTTCAATCTTCCAACCTTCATAACCTGCTGGTGGAATCAACATAGCAAAGTTGGTTTTACCACACGCAGAAGGGAATGCCGCAGCGATGTAGTGTTTCTCACCTTGTGGATTGGTTACGCCTAAAATAAGCATGTGCTCAGCTAACCAACCTTGCTCACGACCCATTGCAGAAGCAATACGTAAAGCTAGGCATTTTTTACCAAGTAAAGCATTACCACCATAACCAGAACCGTAAGACCAGATTTCACGAGTTTCTGGGTAATGCACGATATATTTTTCATTGTTACATGGCCAAGCGACATCTTTTTGACCATCTTTCAATGGAGCAGCAACCGTATGAACACATGGGATAAACTCACCATCTGTACCTAATACGTCATAAACTGCTTTACCCATACGCGCCATTTTTGTCATGCTGACAGCAACGTAAGGTGAATCTGTTAATTCGATACCGATGTGTGCAATATGGCTTCCTAAAGGACCCATAGAGAAAGGAACGACGTACATGGTACGACCTTCCATTGCGCCATCAAATAAGCCGTTTAATTTCGCACGCATTTCAGCAGGCGCAACCCAGTTGTTTGTTGCACCAGCATCTTCTTGATTTTCAGAGCAGATATATGTGCGATCTTCAACACGAGCAACATCAGAAGGGTCAGAATTTGCAAGATAAGAACCAGGATGTTTTTCTTGGTTAAGTTGTTGCATGGTGCCGTTAGCGATCATCAAGTCGATCAGACGTTGATATTCTTCCGCGCTTCCGTCACACCATTCGATTTTTGCTGGTTTGGTTAATTTTGCAATTTCTTCCACCCATGCAATAAGCTTAGGGTGACGAACGAATTCTGGTGCGTTCACTTGGGTCATGGTGATGCCTTTTTAAAGTGTGTACGACGTACAATTCTATTCATTGGATGACAATGAAAATAGATGAAGTAAAAAAAGTGGCTGTATTAAAGCATAAAATCGTAAAAAAAATAAGACTACCGTGCTTAATAGAGTCTTAATCTAAGAGTGTATATTTATGGGTAACGTATTGTTTTTGCGTAAATTGAGTATTTTTTAGTTCTATATGTAATTTTTTTATGTGTATTATTTTTATTTTAAATTATTATTAAAAACAATTAGATAGATTTGTTTATTTTTTTTGAGAATTATTATTGATAAATTGAATAATGCTCATCCAAAATTTACATAAACAAACTTTTAATTGTTGATTTTATAAACAAAAATACTGGTGATTTATCTTTAAGGCTGTTAGGTATGATTCAGAATTTACGGCCCTTGTCCATAATTTACAATCAAAAATCTGGCTTTCATGCAGCACAGCAAGAAGACCAGTATGAAGCTCTTATGGCTTTTTGGAGTCAGAAAGGATTTGAAATTCAGGTGTTTGAATTAAATTCGCACATGAATTTTGATGAAATGATGAATAATGTTTTATCTCGACATCAACAGGAACATGCGCGTGGGGTAGTTGTTGCTGCAGGTGGTGATGGTACATTACATGCCGTAGCAAAAAAGTTAATGCATACCAATATTCCAATGGGAATAATGCCCTTAGGTACGTTTAATTATGTTGCCCGCGCCCTGAATATCCCCATTGATCTTGGTCTGGCTGCCGAGGTGATTGCCACAGGCATTGAACATAAGGTTCATGTGGCCACCCTGAATAACCAGATTTACCTGAATAATGCCAGTCTGGGTTTATATCCTTTATTTATAAAAAAACGTGAATTATATAACCAGCATTTTGGCCGCTTCCCACTGAATGCCTATACATCAGCTTTGGATGTGCTGCTACGTGAACATAAATCACTAAAACTGGCGGTCACTGTAGATGGCCAAAAATATCCTGTTGCTACGCCGCTGGTTTTCTTTGGCAATAACCAGCTTCAACTTAGCGACATGAAGCTGAGGATTGCAGAATGTGCTGCCAATGGAAAGCTGGCAGGGGTAGTGGTGGCTAAAAGTGATCGGCTAAGCTTGCTGAAAATGTTATGGAAACTGATTCAGGGGAAAATTGATCAGGCTTCCGATGTTTATTCATTCTGTGCTGAACAGATTCAGGTGGAGTGTAAAAAGAAAAAGCTCACTGTGGCGGTGGATGGTGAACTGATGGAAATACAGACACCGCTAAAATTTTCAGTTGAAAAATCTGCCTTGAAAGTGATGGTTCCAAATGTTGTTACACCTATCTGATCTACATTTTGGTACTGAACGTGAAGAATGTATTCAAGCGATACGACTGTTTTGCCAACAAAAACGCCCAGAGGCAATTGTAATCAGTGGCGATTTAACCCAGCGTGCGCGTTTCAAGCAATTTTATGATTGCCGTCAATTTTTAGATTCTTTACATATCCCATATCTTGTTGTGCCGGGTAATCATGATATTCCGCTTTATCATGTCTGGAATCGCTTCTTCTCTCCATTTGTACGTTACCAAGCATTTTTTGGCCGTTTAGAGTCCACTTTAGAAACGGAGCATTTTTATATTGTTGGCATGAATAGTATTCGTCGGAGATACCATACCCGAGGGCATATTTCCCTTGAGCAAATTCATGAAACGGATACCAAGCTAAAAAATGCACCCAAAAATAAAATAAAATTGGTCACTTTCCATCAGCCTTTTTATACCTTCCCAAATGAGCATGGAGATAAGGATTGTCCTGTGCTTGCTAAAATTGCATTAGAACGTTGGGGTGAGACAGGGTTGTTTGGTTTATTACATGGGCATCTACACAAAGTTGCTGTTCATGATTTAAATCAAATTTTTCAATTGGGATTTAACCATCCTATTTTTGATATTCATGCTGGAACAGCAACTTCAAATCGTTTGCGTTTTGGGTTTTCAAATAGTTTTAACGTGATTTTAGATGACGGAACAATTGAGCATTACTGGTTTGATGAAAAACAGAAAATCTTTCTTCGAGCATGAAATGCTGCTTAATTCGGCAAGATCATGTGATTGTGTTGAAAAAAACATCTTTAAATAGATTTTTTTTTAATTTCCCCCTTGAAGCCATTTTTTTTAACCCCACAAAAGTGGCATATCAAAATTTTATATGTGTTGCCATGAACTGGCGACACACATTAATCAATAAGACTAAGTCTGATGGAGTTAAATATGAGCAACATTCGTCCATTACATGATCGTGTTGTGATTCGTCGCGTAGAAGAAGAAACTAAAACGGCTGGTGGTATTTTACTTCCAGGTTCTGCTGCTGAGAAACCTTCTCAAGGTGAAATCATTGCAGTGGGTAATGGTCAGATCACTGACAATGGCGTTCGTGCTTTAGACGTTAAAGTTGGTGACAAAGTATTGTTCGGTACTTATGCAGGTACAACAGTAAAAGTAAGTGGTGAAGAACTCTTAATTATGAAAGAGTCGGACATCTTAGCTGTGCTTGAAGGCTAACTCGACACATAACTCAAATTTATTTTCAGATTCAGTATTTAAAAAGATTCGGAGTTTAACATGTCAGCTAAAGACGTAAAATTTGGTGATTCAGCTCGCTCAAAAATGATCGCAGGCGTTAACGTGCTTGCAGATGCAGTAAAAGTAACTTTAGGTCCTAAAGGCCGTAATGTTGTCATCGACCGTTCTTTCGGTGCACCACACATTACTAAAGATGGTGTAACAGTTGCGAAAGAAATTTCTTTAAAAGACAAGTTTGAAAACATGGGTGCTCAACTTGTTCGTGAAGTTTCTTCTAAAACCAACGACATCGCGGGTGACGGTACAACAACGGCAACTGTACTTGCTCAAGCAATTTTAAATGAAGGGATCAAATCTGTAACTGCAGGTATGAACCCAATGGATTTAAAACGTGGTATCGATATCGCAGTAAAAACGGTTGTTGAAAATATCCGCACCAATGCAAAACCTGCTGATGATTTCAAAGCAATTGAACAAGTGGGTTCAATCTCTGCAAACTCTGACACCACTGTGGGTAAATTGATTGCACAAGCAATGGAAAAAGTGGGTAAAGAAGGTGTTATCACTGTAGAAGAAGGTTCTGGCTTCGAAGATGCTTTAGACGTTGTAGAAGGTATGCAGTTCGACCGTGGTTATATCTCTCCATACTTCGCGAACAAGCAAGATACTTTAACTGCTGAACTTGAAAATCCGTTCATTCTTCTTGTTGATAAAAAAATCAGCAACATCCGTGAATTGATTTCTGTTTTAGAAGCAGTTGCTAAAACTGGTAAACCTCTTCTTATCATCGCGGAAGATGTTGAAGGCGAAGCGCTTGCAACTCTTGTTGTGAACAACATGCGCGGTATTATCAAAGTATGTGCAGTTAAAGCACCTGGTTTTGGTGATCGTCGTAAAGCGATGCTTCAAGATATCGCAATCTTGACTGGCGCAACTGTAATCTCTGAAGAAGTAGGCATGTCTTTAGAACAAGCTTCTCTTCAAGATTTAGGTACTGCTCATAAAATCACAGTGTCTAAAGAAAATACAGTGATTGTTGATGGTGCGGGTAATGCTGCACAAATCGCGGAACGTGTTCAACAGATCCGTGCGCAAATCGAAGAATCTACTTCTGAATATGACAAAGAAAAACTTCAAGAACGCGTTGCTAAATTAGCTGGCGGTGTTGCAGTTATCAAAATTGGTGCAGCAACTGAAGTTGAAATGAAAGAGAAGAAAGATCGTGTTGACGATGCACTTCATGCAACTCGTGCAGCAGTTGAAGAAGGTGTTGTAGCAGGTGGTGGTGTTGCACTGGTACGTGCTGTAAACGTATTGGATGGCTTAAAAGGTGCAAACGAAGATCAAACTGCGGGTATCAACATTTTACGCCGTGCGATTGAAGCGCCACTTCGTCAAATCGTTTCGAATGCTGGTGATGAGCCATCAGTTGTCATCAATGCAGTTAAAGCGGGTGAAGGTAACTTCGGTTATAACGCTGCAACTGGTGAATATGGCGATATGTTAGAAATGGGTATTCTTGACCCTGCTAAAGTAACGCGTTCTGCACTTGAGCACGCAGCTTCTGTTGCTGGTTTAATGTTGACAACTGAATGCATGATTACTGACATTCCAGAAGACAAACCAGCTGGTCCAGATATGGGCGGTATGGGTGGTATGGGCGGAATGATGTAATTACATCTTCTTCCTAGATTAAAAAAAATCCCTGCTAATGCAGGGATTTTTATTTCTTAATAATAAAATGACATTTTTTGACATACCTCATTTGGGGTATAGAAATTTTTACAAAAAAGTATAATAATCTACACATTATTTTATTCACGAGAAATTTTAACTATTTTGAAATAAAAGTAAAACTTCTATTTGTATTCATAGAGTTGTAAAGTTGTTAAACAAGGAGGAGTATCTTGTTAAAAACTAAATTAAAAAATGAAAATATAGGTTACGCACTTTATCCAGTAAAAGAAGTGCAAAACCTTTATTCTTGTAAAATTAGATATGAATCTTTACTAAAAGAATTGGAGCAATTGCAAAAGGAAAATTGGCATTTAAAACAATTACTATTAAGAACGAGTAAATAAATTTTTACTCGTTCTGTGATAAAAATTCATTTACGATTTCATAAATTATTTGTTTTTGCTTTGGACATAATAATCCAATTTTTTTAGGTAGATCATCTAAGTAAAACTGAATTTTTTTATGATCATTTTTTGTGCATTTTTTTGAGGTAGGACTTACTTCTCCGAAACGTAACCATTGCGTGGAAATGTCTAGCCACGCAGCCAAAATTTGTAATTTATCTTGGTTAGGTATTGCTGTACCTGATAACCAGTTACTCGCAGTTTGCACACTAATAGAATGACCGTTATAGCGTATGTTGAACTCTCGAGCCAACCAAGTTGGGCTGTTAACAGGCCAGTTCTGCTCTAAAAGCTGTTGTTTCAGTCGTTGACTAAAAGCCTTTTTCTCGTTGATTTCCTGCATCTTAAGAGCTTTTCTCACCATAACGTATTGATAAATTATCATATCATTTTATGAATCAAATTTTGATTTATAAAATTAACCCAATGATAAATTTTATATGGATATTTTGTCCTAATCGTAATTTTTTATTACTTTGATTTAATTATTAGTAAAAAGTATGAAGAAAAATGAAATTTTAAATCAAATATTGATTGATAAAAATTTAAAGTGAAATTAGAATCCGAGACAAGGGGTGTTTAGAGTATGAGCAGTTACTTTTTCATCAACATGAAAAGCTCTGTCTTTAGACCATTAACTTAAAAAGTTAAGCAGAATTAACACTAAAAGATTTCTTAGCCTAAACTCCAGATCAATGGTTAAGTACCTTTTAGTGTTACTACAAGTTTATGCTTCAAAAATAGGATGTCTTTTTAATGAAAAAATCTTTTCAATTATCAGCAGTAGCAATTGCAATTGCTGCATCTAGTTCAGTTATGGCTGATCAAATTAATGTATTGTCTTTTGACGATGTATACGGATGGACCCCAACAACATCTTTTAATACGGATGCATTTAATACAGTAACAGCGGCGCAAAGTGTTACAACACCATTGGTTGATTTAGGATCAAATATCACAGGTCAATATACACCAAATTCTTCAAATCCAACCAATATGCCTGTTCAACAATTGCAAGCAGGTGATGGTACGTATTATTACGAAATTCAGGATGGTCTAGGTAATAATGCAACTAATAATGCATCTTTACCATCTGCATATACTGTTGTGGGAGGTGTTTTGACTCCATATGTTAATAATACAGGCAGTTCGACATTTATTTATGGCGGCACGGCAGCTGATCTTACGAAAGGCACTTTTGATATTACGCAATCTGTAAAGAAATTATCTGAAGATAATTTGACATATAGTGATGCTGTTACTAAGTATGACTCAATTCAAACTGATCTTGCTGTAACAGACGCACAAGGTAATGCTACAACTTTTAATAATGCAACAGTGCAATCAGGAGATTATACTGAGCAATCGGATGCTGTGGTAACTGGAACATTTACTAAAAATGGCAATAAAGTTTATGGTTTGAATGCAACAACTAAACAAGGTTCTTATAAGGCAGATGGTTCACTTAAATCTGGTTGGGATAAAGAAACTTTATTAACAAGCGATGGCTTGGTTGTTACCGCTAAGAGTAAGGATGTTGATGGTACTGAGAGAAATGATACTACAAAAGTTCAAGGAGTAGGTATTTCGACAACTGGTACATTAAATGTGGGTGGCGATACAACGCTTAATACAGCGACAGTAAGTGGTCTGTTGAATGCAAATGGCGGTGCAAATGTACGAGGTGGTTTGACTGCTGATACAGCGACAGTAACTGGTGCATTAACTGCTGGTGCATCAACACTTGATTCATTGACTGTAACAAATGCAGCAACTGTTAATGGTTTGTTCAGTGCAAATGCTGGTGCAAATGTACGTGGTGGTTTGACTACTGATACAGCAACAATAACTGGTCTGTTGAATGCAAATGGTGGTGCAAATGTACGTGGTGGTTTGACTGCTGACACTGCAACGATTACAGGCTTATTATCAACTGATAATATCTTAAACAATACTTTAGCTTCAAATCGTATCCAAGCTCCTGTGATTGTATTTGCTAATCGTGATGTACTAAGTGCTGCTGATGGTAGTATTGTAAAACAAAACGATTTTACATCTAACGGTACAAGTGGCAACCAGTTGATTGGTAAATATAATGTTAGTGGTAATGATATTTATCAGTTACATGTTTTTGAGAATGGTGTAGCAACTGAAAAGTTTTATGTTAGTAATGCTGGTCAGCTTGTTGAATATACAGGTGACGTGTCTGGCATTAAAAATGGTACAGTTGCTCCTGTTGCTGGTGGTACAAGTCGTATTACAAGTGGAACATTAACTACTGGTACTGTTAAAAATGTAGCAACTGATAAAAATATTACATATTCAGAGCAAGTGACTACTCAAGATGCAACAAATATTGATGCAACATTTGACCGTGGTCATCCAGCCCTTAATACTGCTGTTGGTACAGGGATTCCAAAAAGTGTAGAACAATCTGTTGTAAACGGTATTATTGCTACGAATAATGGTGAAAATATTTATGGTGTAGAAGTTTCGAAAACTGATGCAAATGGAACTGCTAAAACAACAGTAACAGCTGGTGCCGTTAAGACGGGTACTGTAACTGCTGATACAATTATTGTTGGTGGTACAAATGTTAAAGATACATTAGATGCACACACAACTGCGATTGCAGGTTTGGATACTCGTGTGACAGCTAACGAAACAGCGATTACTAATCTTGATAACCGTGTAACAACAGAAGTTGGTCGTTTAGATGGACGTGTTGATGCAGTTGATGCTCGTGTAACAGCGAATGAAACAGCGATCACAACCCTTGATGGACGTGTAACAACAGAAGTTAATCGTTTAGATGGTCGTATTGATACGGTTGCAGCAGATACTTTAGCTACTGCTAACACTTATACAGATACTAAAGTTGGAGCTGAAAAAACTGCTCGTGAAGCAGCTGATACTCAGATTCGTACTGACTTTGCAGCAGCAGATGTAGCGACTTTAACATCAGCAAATGGTTACACTGATACTAAAGCAGCAGCAACTTTAACATCAGCAAATGGTTACACTGATACTAAAGCAGCAGCAACTTTAGCATCAGCAAATGGTTACACTGATACTAAATCTGCGGCAACTTTAACATCAGCAAATACTTATACAGATACTAAAGCGGCAGCGACTTTGGTATCAGCTAATGCTTATACTGATGGTCGTGCAAATCAATTAAATACTCGTATTGATGATGTGCAAAAAACTGCTTACCGTGGTATTGCAATTGCGTTAGCTGCACAACAAGCTGTACCTAACATTGCTCCAGGTCAAGTTGCTGTATTTGGTGGTGTAGGTCATTATGAAGGTGAAACTGCTGGTTCTATCGGTGTAGTAACATCTTTTACTGATCGTATCTCTGCAAGTGGTGCATTTGGTTTCGCTGGTGGTAATGAGTTTGGTGGTCGTGTAGGTGTTGCTTACGTTTTTGGCGGTAAGTAATCTTGAACGATTAGTCAAATAAAAGTAATAAAGTAAAGAGCTGGGAAGTCTAGCATCCCAGCTCTTTGTTATTAGGTTTTCACCTTTTAGGTTATTCTTTTCAGCATGAAGAATAGCCTTTTTTGTGTTTATTAAATCCAAAAATCATTTTATAAATTGCCAATTTAGGTCTCGCTAAGGATAATAAGCACATACAAATCGATGGAAAGAATTGCATGAAAATTATCGCAGATGAAAATTTGGCATTTACCGATTATTTTTTTGCAGATTTTGCTGAAATACAGCATAAAGCAGGGCGCACCCTGACTCATAATGATGTCCAAGATGCCGATGCACTTTTGGTTCGCTCGGTGACTAAAGTGAATCATGCCTTAATTGATCAGACCAAGCTTCAATTTGTCGGCAGTGCGACAATTGGTACAGATCATCTTGATATTCAAGCTTTGGAACAGCAGCATATTGCATGGAGTAATGCTGCGGGCTGCAATGCGCAAGCCGTTGCTGAATATGTTATTACTGCTTTATTGCATTTGAATATCGACTTATTAGAACAAGAGAGAGCTTTTACATTAGCAATTGTTGGCTTAGGCAATGTAGGGAGTCGACTCGCAGTGATGGCTCAATTGTTGGGCTGGAATGTGATTGGCTATGACCCTTATGTGCAACTCGCTGGCATTGAAAATGTATCCTTTCAGGAGTTGTTAAAACAGGCTGATGCGATTTCAATTCATGTCCCTTTAACCTTAGCTGGTGATTATCCAACACAACATTTGTTCAACGATGCTTCATTTGCTGCAATGAAAGCATCCGCAATTTTGATTAATAGTGCGCGTGGTCCAGTGATTCAACAATCTGCATTGATGAACGATATTAAAAAAAACAACCGTAAAGTTGTCTTGGATGTCTTTGAGTTTGAACCAGAGATTCCAGCGCAATTGCTGAATTTATTGGCTTTAGCCACCCCGCATATTGCAGGGTATAGCCTTGAAGGCAAAGCGAGAGGAACGCAGATGATTTATGAGGCATTTTGCGATAAATTTTCTTATGAAGCCTCAAAGCGTTTTGAGAGTCAATTGCCTCAGGTGGAACAATATTTCGGGCAGCAGGATTTAAAAGCTGTGCTTAAACAACATCTTACTCAGATTTACGATATTGCTGAAGATGATAAACAATTAAGAGCTTGTGTTCAAAATGCTAAAGTTGAACAGAAAGCATTTGATTTACTTCGTAAAAATTATCCTTTACGCCGTGAATGGGCGGCACACGGTGGACCAAAAGCATGAGCCAAGATATGAAATCCTATCAACCGACTTGTTCTATTGAGGCATTAAAAGCACGTGCAGAGATGTATCAAAAGATTCGTCAGTTTTTTGCGGAGCGTAAGGTATTAGAGGTTGAAACGCCTGTTTTGTCTCAAGCTGCTGTAACCGATGTTCATTTGGCATCTGTACAAGTGCAACGTCATATTCATGGCAAATTAAATACTCAATACTTACAGACTTCACCTGAATTTCCAATGAAACGTTTATTGGCCAGTGGTAGTGGAGCAATTTATCAAATCTGTAAAGTATTCCGTGATGATGAGCATGGGCGTAAGCATAATAGTGAATTTACCATGCTGGAATGGTATCGACCTGGTTTAGATTTAAAAGGTTTAATGCATGAAACAGCAGATTTACTAGAAGTGTGTTTGGCACATCGTTTGGGTGAAGTCCGTCCGTATATTTTGAGTTATAAGCATGCTTTTCAAGATCGTTTAGATATTAATCCTTTACAAGCGACTTTAAAGCAACTTAAAGAAACTGCGAATCGTGTAGGACTCAATCTTGATTTAGGAAATGATCGCTTGGGTTATATGGATTTATTGTTTTCGCATTTCGTTGAACCAAGTTTAGGCTTTGATGCACCTGTATTTTTAACTGATTTTCCGCCTGAAATGGCATCGTTGGCTAAGGTGAAAACAGATGAGGATGGTGAATTAGTCGCAGCACGCTTCGAGGTATACATTGAGGGTTTAGAGCTTGCCAATGCCTATGATGAGCTTTTAGATGCCAAAGTTTTAGCTGAACGTTTTGACGCCGATAATATCGAGCGTGCTCAACAAGGATTACCTGTTATTCCAATGGATCAACACTTGTTAGCAGCTTTACCCCACATGCCAGAATGCTCAGGGATTGCACTTGGAATTGATCGTTTACTGATGGTTGCGATGAATAAGATGAAAATTGATCAAGTGATTACTTTCCCAGCGGAGATTGCTTAGAAACTTTCATCTTTACATGCTTATAAAAACTGCATCAATAATTGAATTAACTCACTTTGTCGATGCGTTTTAGTTTTCTTGAAAATCGCTTGTAGATGTTTTTTGACAGTATCAGCCTGAATATCGTGTGAGAGAGCAATTTCTTTGGTGGTTTTACCCTCAAGTAATTGCTCACATATTTTGTGTTCTACAGGTGTGAACATAAAAAGCTGAGTACATATTTCTCGTTGATATTTAGGTTTATGTTTTAAACCAGAAAATGTGGCGAGTAAAACTGGACGTAGACCAAAAATCTTGTGTGTTTTTTCTGGACTTAATAAATCTAGTGTTAAGAATAAATGATCATCAATCATCATAATTTTACTGCGTTCAGCGTAGCTTAAGTCATGATGGCGTTTATGTAGGCGTTCTAGCTCAATCAGGTTTAACTCAAATTGTTGTTGGCTACTTTCATTGAATGCAAAACGACGTTGTTTGATTTGGATCAGTTTACTATTTTCCAATAGCTGTTTTGCTTCTGTATTCAATTCAAGAATATCGCCATTCAAATTAATAATCGCAATGGGCTGATTCATTTTTTGAATTAATTGGGACCCGAGTAAGGTCATTGTCGAGTATTCAAAATGATGTCGATATTGTTGAATTTTCTGCTGTAGTATCGGTAATAATTCATAAATCGGTTGTAATTCAGAACAACTCAAAGCACCTCGTTCGGGGCTAGTCAAAAATGAAAGTATGATACAAACTTTATGATCATAAAGAATTTGTATTGCTGAACAAAAACGTAAATTTAGAGGTTTTAATACTTGTTGATAGACTTGAGTTTGAAGAATTTCATCTTCTGTGAAATGTTGAAAACAATGCATCCAACCTTGCATTGGAGCCACTAACATTTTGTTTAAGCGAGGATCATCATCTATATCTAAACGAATTTGTTTTAGTGCGGCTTGTTCAAGTTGATGTTCATCAAAATCAACGCCATGATGAACACTAAAAGATAGCGCTTGTACTTCAAGATCAACGGCGAGTAGTTGAGAGGCTTGTAGATTAAAATGTTGATTCAGTTGTTCTAATAAAATAATCCAATCATCTGCATGCTGCACCTTATTCAAGATTTCCATGACAGTGCTTTGTTGGCTTAGATCCATTCAAAAATCCCATTAAAATAAATAGAATACATTTCCATGTAGTTTATATGGGTTTTGATGAAATGAAATCAGTAACTGAAATATATTCTAGTTTTATTTATACAATTTGATGAGATGAATTATTTGAAAGAAAAAATTGAATAAACTTTATCATTTGATGAAAATGCCTAAGCCCTATCAAAGCCTAGGCGAGATTGAATTTAACAACGTCCTTTTTTAGCCTGTCCTGGAGGACAAAAATCACTATGACCATCATGGTGGTTGTCTGGATCAACAATCACACTGCCATGAGGGGTATGTACGGCACAGGCCGATAAGCTAAATGTGATTAAAGTACTGAAGCAAAGCAGTATTATTTTCATCATTGCATCCTCTTTTTATTGCTTTCTCATTTACTTTAAATTGATCCTCACTTTTCGACTAGCGTAATGACGCATGTTTTTAATAGAGATTTGTATCATTCGACTGTACGTAAAATAGTTCTAAATCCCACATGGGTTGCTGCCAAATCAAATTCTTGTGGATAACGACTACTGTTTCGATAGCGTGCGCAAAAGTTGGAGGCACAAAGAAAAGAACCGCCTTTAAGTACATATTGCGTTGCGGTGCTGTTTTGTTGACGAAGTTCCGCATAATTGCCCATGTGCTGATCATGTGCGCCGTGATAAGCAGAAGAGGTCCATTCCCAGACATTGCCAATCATATCGAATAACTTAAAAGCATTGGAAGCATAACAGCCGACAGGCGCCACACTTTGGAAATGATCTTCAACCCTATTATCGAAAGGAAATTCACCTTGCCAATAATTGGCTTGTGGATGTTGATGCGTATCTTGTGGCGCTTGGTGTAAAGGAGTATCACTTTTCGAACCTGCTTTGGCGGCATATTCCCATTCTTGCTCTGTAGGTAAGTCCCGACCTAACCAAACGGCATAGTGTTCAGCATCATTTTTAGTGACATAGCGAACAGGTTCAGACGGTAATGGAGGCTGACCCTGAGCACCATTCGGCGTTTTCCATGTGTAATCTGATTTCAACTGCCACCATTGTTTTGGGTTGTCCACATTCGGTGAAAATACTGCAGCCTGTTTCTGCTTTTCTGCATCAGTGATATAGCCTGTGGCTTTGACAAAATTGGAGAATTGAGCAACTGTCACCTCAGTTTGATCGATCCAAAAACCTGTTACTTGGCGTTGTGCTTGGCCAAAATTCAATTCATCAGGGTAGGCTAAGTTTGAACCCAGTTGAAATGAACCTTCAGGAATCCAGACCATACCTGCAGTTTTACTGTTTTGCCATGCCTCAGGTAAGCCCGAATACTGTTGGCATTGCTGTAATGAGCCCAATGGAGCCAAGGTGCTGTTTTGTCTATGTGATTGAGTGGCAGCAGGCTTAACTTTGCTACAGCCTGTCACGAGGGACAGACTGATCAGTGAAACTAAAATGCATACCCATTTCATTTAAGGAAATATTCCTTAACCCCATTTTGCTGGGTATATTGATTATATACATTTATCAGCTCTTGTAATTTGGCCGGATTATCTTGAGCAAGGTTTTGCGTTTCGCCTCGATCATTTTTGAGGTTATACAATTCCCATGCACCTGTTCCGAGTTCTGATTTACCTTGTAATGCAATTTTCCAGTCCCCTTGACGGGCATATTTACTGCCATGTAATTCATCGGCAAAGCTAAAGTTAACGGGGCGGATCGCTTGCGCTTTATTGTCGAGTACAGGTTTCCATGAATAGCCGCTTGGCGTATTGATTTGACGGCCTTTGTATTGACCTTGTGGGACGGCAATATTTGCGTAGTCGAGCACGGTTGGGAACACATCCAAGACTGAGGCAAAACCATGATGTATGGCTTCGGCTTTGCTTTGATAAGGGAGCTTCACAATTGCAGGTGCGGTGGTTGCACCTTCACCTGCAGTATCTTTCCATAGATGGAATGGCGCAGCACTGACTTCCGCCCAACGTGGTCCAACATAGTGATAAGAGCTTGATGTCCCCACGTTATTCACGCCGTTATCAAAACCTGATTCAGCACCGTAATTGCCACGGATAAAGCCTTCTGCACCATTGTCTGAGACAAAGAAGATTAATGTATTGTCATATAGATTATTGCGTTTTAAATATTGAATCACCCGACCGATATTGGCATCCAGATTTTCGACCATACCTGCATAGATTTCCATTCTGCGTGCTTCTAGCATTTTTTGCTCGGTTGAAAGTTCATTCCACTTGCCATATTTTTGCGGTGCATTTTGCGTGGCAATTGGTTCAGCCGCAGTAAAATTCGTTGGAATTAAGCCAAGCTGTTTTTGACGGGCAATTCGCGCATCGCGAATCACATCATAGCCTGCGTCATAAACACCGCGATAACGATCGCGATATTCAGCGGGTGCTTGTAAAGGCCAATGCGGCGCGGTGTAAGCAGCATAGGCAAAGAATGGCTTGCCTGAGTTTTTACCTGACTCAATATAACTGATCAATTTGTCTGTGAAGTAATTGGTAGAGAAGAAATCATCGGGTAAGGATGAAATCGGAACTTGTTTGCCGTCTTCCGTATACGTCGCATTACGCTTATAGGCACTCGGTGCTTGTTTAAAATGTAGGTCTAAGCCTTGCAATAACGTAAATGAGTGATCGAATCCTTTAGCATGTGCGTTGGTTGCATCGGTCAAGCCTAAGTGCCATTTACCGCTGATATAAGTTCGATAGCCATTGTCTTTGAGGACTTCTGCAATAGAGAGTGAACGTTCATTTAAATAGCCCTCATAACCAGGTTGACCTTTTAGATGCTCAGGTGTGAGTTCAGCCATTGCACCAATCCCCGCTAGATGATGGTCAGTTCCCGAAATCAATTGTGAGCGTGTCGGTGAGCAGGTCGGGGCAGTATGATAGTCCGTTAAAATACGACCTGCTCGGGTTAGTTCATCAATATTGGGTGTATGAATTTCCCCACCAAAAGCGCCTAAGTCTGAATAGCCTAAGTCATCAGCCATAATGAATAAAATGTTGGGTTGCTTCTTGGTTTCAACCACAGTATTTGAATGATCAGAATCATTGCTGCAAGCTGAAATTGACAAGCTAAATAATGCAATAGAAAGTGTGCTAAAGAGACTATTATGAGACATTAGAATCGACTTAATTTTATAGAAGAATTATGACGAGTTTAGAGCGATGATTTTTATGATAAAAATAATTAAAATTTGATTGTTAATCTTAAAAAAAGAAAAGCCCCAAAAAAGGGGCGTGTATGATAAAAATTAAAATGGTATTTGAGTGAGTTGATTTAAAAAGTGCGGCAGCACTTTAGGTTCTAATAAAATTGTCATGACCACACCATACGCTGCTCCCCATAAGTGAGCACTATGGTTGATATTTGTGTTGCCTCTTTTGCCAGACCAAATACTGTAAGCGACATATAAAATGGCAAAAATAATGGCTGGAACGGGAATAAAGAAAACGAAAATGAGCTTCCATGGTTGAAACAGAATATAAGCAAATAATACTGCAGAAACAGCACCAGACGCACCTAAACTTGCCCAACGAATATCATGTCGATGTTTTAAATAGCTTGGTAAAATTGCTGCAATTAATCCACCTAGATAAAATAAGACAAAGCCTGTGTCATAAAAAAACTGACGATAAAAGCTTTCAATAATATTGCCAAAGAAGAACAGCGTGATCATGTTAAAGAGTAAATGAGTACCATCAGCATGAACAAAACCATGTGTAATAAAGCGGTCATACTGCCCACGTTGCAGTGCAGGTGGCCAAAAAATTAAACGATTCATCACCGTTTGATTTGAGAAGGCTAACAAGGAAATGGCAACTGTAATGATGATCAGTGTCACAGTATGACTAAAGGGTAGATGTAACATAAATGTTTTAAAATTGATCAGTGTCTCAGCAATAATGCCATTAAAAACTTAATAAACAATGATCTTGCATAGAATTCCTACAAAAATGGTTGATTTTTTTTTATTACACTCCATCTTCGGTTAAGATAACGACATCAGCTTGAGGAATATTGTTATGTCGACTGAGAACACCAATACTGCCATTGCAGAAGAAATCCCAAACCTTTTGATTACTCCATCTGCGCAAGAGTATTTAAGTGATTTATTATCAAAGCAAAATACTCCAGGGATTGGCGTTCGTGTTTTTGTAGAACATCCAGGTACACCGCGTGCAGAATGTTGTATGGCATATAGCGCACCTGATGAAGTAGTACCAACAGACTACAAACAGGAATATCCTGATTTTCCGGCTTATGTTGATGCACCATCCATTCCATATTTATTAGATGCTGTCATTGACTACAACAAAGACCGTTTTGGTGGTCAATTAACTTTCCGTGCACCAAATTCGAAAGTGCCGCGTGTTGGCCCAGATGCGTCAATTGAAGAACGAATTACCTACATTTTACAATCTGAGATCAATCCAGGTTTAGAGGGTCATGGCGGTAATTGTAGTTTAGTCGAAGTGAAAGATGATCCAGAGCATGGTCTTACTGCTGTATTGAAATTTGGTGGTGGTTGCCAAGGTTGCTCAGCAATTGATGTTACCCTTAAACAAGGTGTTGAAACGACTTTACAACAGCATGTCCCAGAATTAAAGCGTGTGGTTGACCAAACTGATCACTCTCAATCAGAAGGTGCCTACTTCAAGTAATAAAACTTGAAATTTATTGCATTATAAAAGCCCTGAATAGGGCTTTTTTTATTATTCATTTAATCAAATTTTATTTCATCATTATGTTCAGGAATGTCTGAGCTAAATAAAATAATGAAAATATAAATAATAACAATTATCATTTATATTGAGTTTTATTGTTTCTTTGTTAGAATCTAGCCTAGTTTTTTAGCAAATCTTATGATTTATCTTAATTAGGTGGGAATATGTCTAATAAAATAGCACGCCATACATTACTCGCGACTTCAATTCTGAGTGGCATGATGACGTTTGCATATGCAGCAGAAACTACAGTTAATCAAAGTGGGTTGGTTGAAAAATCAAATGAAAACGATGTTGTTAAACTGGAGACAATTGTTCTAACAGCAGAGGAACAAATTAAACAATCTCTCGGAGTTTCTAAGATCACTGCCGAAGATTTAGAAAAAATTCCAGTACGTAATGATATTTCTGAATACGTTCGTCGTATGCCAGGCGTTAACTTAACAGGGAATAGTGCAACAGGTCAGCGTGGAAATAATCGTCAAATTGATATTCGTGGTATGGGACCTGAGAATACACTCATTTTGATTGATGGAAAGCCTGTGTCCTCACGTAACTCTGTACGCTATGGTTGGAAAGGAGAGCGTGACACACGGGGAGATTCAAATTGGGTGCCAGTAGAAGCAATCGAGTCTATTGAGGTTTTACGAGGTCCAGCAGCAGCTCGTTATGGTTCTGGAGCGGCGGGTGGTGTAGTCAATATTATTACTAAGAAAGTAACGAATGAGACACATGGTTCCGTTGAGCTATATACCAATCAACCTGAAGATTCCAAAGAAGGCGATTCTACTCGAGCAAGTTTCAATCTTAGTGGTCCAATCATTAAAGACATTTTATCTTATCGTTTATATGGTAATTACAATAAAACTGATGCAGATGCAGTAGATATTAATAAATCAATTGGCAGTCAGGCTGCTGGTCGAGAAGGGGTTAAAAATAAAGATATTGCTGGGCGCTTAGCTTGGCAAGCAAATGATGAGCAGACGGTATTACTTGATATTTCTTCTGGTCGCCAAGGCAATATTTATTCTGGAGACTCTCAATTAAATTCAAATGCAGAAACCGACCCAATTCTTTCTCAACTTATTGGGAAAGAAACCAATACCATGTATCGAGATAGCTTGGCGCTAACTCATGAGGGAGATTGGGATTGGGGCAAAAGTAAATTGGTTGCGCAGTACGATAAAACACGTAATAAAAGACTTCCAGAAGGTTTAGCAGGAAGTGTTGAAGGGAAAATTAATAATTTAAATGATCGTGTTACATCTAAACTAGACACGTTAAGATTAAATGGCGAGCTAAATATTCCACTTGAATATTATCTGCCACAAGCATTGACCTTGGGTGTCGAGTGGGTGGAAGACAAATTCACTGATCAGACCTCTACAACACAAGGTAAGGATCAAAGTGGTGCTGGCTATGGCGATCAGCTTGCTAAAGGTGATCGTAGTAAAATGGAATCACGAATTGCATCGGCATATATTGAAGATAATTTCAAAGTTACAGATATGACCGATGTTGTGGTCGGTTTACGTTTTGATGATCATAGTAAATCAGGCTCAAACTGGAGTCCAAGTTTAAACATAACGCAAAAATTAAATGATCATTTTACTTTGAAAGGGGGGATTGCCAAAGCCTATAAAGCCCCGAATATGTACCAAAATGCTGAAGGTTATTTATTAAGTACCAATGGTAATGGTTGTCCTGCAAATATTGCTTCGCGCTGTTTATTACAAGGTAATGGCGATTTAAAACCAGAAACTTCAATCAACAAAGAAATTGGGATTCAATTCCAAAAAGATGTTGTGAATGCCAGCTTAGCTTGGTTCCGTAATGATTATAAAAATAAGATTGTTGCTGGAACAGACATTGTTGGGACTGTGAATGGTTCAAGTACAAATGCAAACGGAGGGGTTACGCAAACGACTTGGAATATTCTTCGTTGGGATAATACACCAGCGGCATTGATTCTAGGGTTTGAAGGGAGTTTAGGGCTAGATTATGGCGATATCCACTGGACCAACAATTTCACTTATATGATGGACTCTAAGGATAAGAAAACAGGAAATCCTTTGTCACTTGTTCCAAAGTATACGATTAACTCAATTTTCGATTATGACATCACGGATCAATTGGATGTGAATTTTGTTTACACTCAATATGGTCGTCAAAAATCACGTCAATTCGCAGAAAATAGGATTGAAGCAGGTGTGGGTTCAGGTGGTACAAGTAGTGCGATTAAGCCAAGTGATGTAAAAAGTTATAGCTTAGTCGGTTTAAATATGGGCTATAAATTTAACAGCCAATTCAGCACTCGTCTTGGTGTAAGTAATTTATTTGATAAACAAATTTTAAGAGATAGTAATTCAATCAGTCAAACATACAACGAACCAGGTCGGGCTTATTATGCAAGTTTAAAATATTCATTCTAAGCAAACGACGATAAAACAAGGCACTTTAAGTGCCTTGTTTTTTTAGTATTTCATGGACTTGTTCTGAGTAATAAAATTTTTCTAGATGTGCGCGTGCTCGTTGTCTTAAATACCCAGTTTGAATCACTTGCTGTAGCACGGGTGTAAGTAAATTATTCAATTCATTCTGAATTAAATCTTCATCAATATTTAGATCACGCAGTAACAAATCGAAAGTTCTCTCTTGGTTTCTTGCGTACCACGCATAGACCCCATCATGAACCTGCTGTTTTAAGTAAGGCGTTTGGCGAATATGATCCCAAATTTCATGACCTAATCCCACAGTTTGAGGTAGGTCTTGGACTTCAAAGTAATTTCGTAATACTGAAATCGGCATCAGTTTGATTTTATGCCAAAGATTTGCTTGGAAGTGATAGAGCTTGTCATCATTAAAATGTTGATTCAAAACTTTTTCACTCATTTGGCTAATTTTTAAAATATTCTTTTGCAGATAATGACCAATCGTTTCATTCAGGTTGGAATCCGTAACGGTTTCTAAAACGGATTTTCCCATTTTCATGAAATGTCCTACGCCAGGAACGCGTTTAGACATGACCGAATTATCTAAGTAATCTTGGATGGAGTGTTGTATAAGCTGCGTAATCAAGGCTGAAAAAGCTGGATTATTGACGATAGTTTGAATTAAACGTTGCCGATGTTCAGCTTTTCCTGCGACGTATTGTGCAATTGAGTCGATGGTTAATACAGGAATAACCTCTTCAATTGTGGTGCTATCGTTCAGCGGATGAATCAATGCAAAACGAATATGCTCAGCAATTTGCTCAATGAGAAATGGACTGGCGGGCGTTGTTAGAATTTGCTTTTCGATCAGTTTAAAAATCTGTTCAAATGACCAAATATGTTGTAGCTGTTGCAACCGTAACCAATGATAGAATTGCTTAAACTCATATTGAATGGTTTCTGATTGTGAAAACTCTTGATCTAAAAAATCAAGTTGTGCATCAATTAGCTGTTCTATCATTGGATGTTTAGACATAAAACCTCAAATTCTTACTAAACTTATGGAGATGGTGCAGTTGCAGGCTTTTGTGTCTGGATTTTGCTCAGGAAAGGTAGATATTGTTGAACCACCAATTGATCTGCTTCCAAAATTGGCATATGTCCCACATTATCTAAAATCACAGGTGCTTGCGCATTTTTCAATAATGATTTTAACTCAGGTGCCACTTCGACATTAATAATTTTATCTTGCTTGCCCCATAAAATCAGGGTGGGCGCATCAATTGATTTTGCAAGCAGAGCAAAAGAATCAGGAGTAAACAGTTTATTGAGTGCGATCACTTGATCCACCATTTTTTGAGTTTGCTCAACTTTACCAATCATCATTTTTTCCTGTGCTTGAGCAATTTCTTTTGGAATAAATGGCGGAGCATACATCGCCTGTTGCATCAAGAAATTAAAGTCACCTTTTTTACTGACGATCATGTTTTTCAAATGTTTCGGATCTTTTAGGTAAGGCGTTGTTGCTGCTTTGTACACACCAGCAGCATCGACCAAGAACAGGCTTTTCGTTTCAAAAGGATATTGACCTGCATAAAGCATTGCAATCGATCCACCAAGTGAGTGACCTGCAATATGAGCTGGACCTGTCAAATTTGCGGCTTCGATAAAACGACGTAATTTTTCAGTCACATTCGGAACTGAATAATCAAAGTCTTTAGGAACTTGTGTTTCGCCACTCGCTGGTAAGTCAGGGATAATAACATGGTAATTTGCGGTTAATGCATGTGCGACACGATTCCAGTTATCACGACTACCTGCTAAACCATGAATTAAAATAACAATAGGTTTTCCTGCTTGACCACCTTCACTATATGACCAACTAATATCTCCTACTTTTAAAGTCTTGGTCTGTAAGCCAGCCCAAGCACGTTCTTGTTGTAATACATTTTGGAAACTCATTTCTATTTCAGCAGCTTGAGTAGAACTTACAGCAATTGTTGCTAAGCTGAATGAGAGCAAAGTGGCAGTGATCGTTTTTCGGAATGATGTTGAAAACAGTGTTTTGGTCATGATTGTTCTATCCTTGATTCATTTTTAAACCAATTGATTATTGTAGAAGTTTGGAATGCAGTCATTTGCATAATCTACAGATGTATGGAAATTCTTGCCAATGAAATGATTATTTTTCCATTATTTTTCTTGATATCAGGACACTCAATTATCTAAGAGTTTTTATTTTTGTCAGTGACAATCTAGCATACCCACATTAAACTAGTTTTTCATGTCAATCATAGATGGATGTACGCATGCTCACCGCTCAAGAAGCCTTAGAACGTTTAAAATCTGGTAATGCTCGTTTTGTTAAAGGGGAAACGACCCAGCAAAAATTGCTCACTCACCAACAGCGTGCTGAAATGGCAAGTGAACAAAATCCTTTTGCTATCGTCTTAGGATGTTCTGATTCTCGAGTGCCTGCGGAAATGGTATTTGATCAGGGGTTAGGTGACTTGTTTGTTATCCGAGTTGCTGGAAATATTGTTGCACCCTCTCAGGTTGGTAGTGTTGAATTTGCTGCTGAACGTTATGATTGTGCTGTGGTTGTTGTATTAGGACATAGTCATTGCGGTGCGATTCAAGCAACGATTGATACACTCAAACATCCGGATCAAGCACCATCTTCAAACTTGATGTCAATCGTAAATCGTGTACGCCCATCTGTTGAAATCTTAATGCAAACTGAGTTAAAGGATGATTTGAAAAAATTGTCTGCGCATGCAGTACGTTCAAATGTATTTGCTTCAGTGAATCAGCTACGTCATGGCTCAGCCGTATTAGAGGGTTTGATTGAAAAAGGCAAAATGATTGTTGTTGGCGCAGAATACTCGCTTGAGACAGGTGAAGTCACTTTTTTTGATTTCTAATAATTAGAATCTGATTCATAAAGGGTGCCTATAGGGCACCTTTTATGAATGGATAAGCTAAATTTAATAGAATAGGTTGGGCTTTAGCATTTGGGTGAATTTGATCGTTTTGAATTAAATTTTTATGTCCAGCGATCCCTTCTAAAAAGAAAGGCAATAACTTGACCTTATATTGCTGGCTTACAACTTTATAATTTTTTTCAAAAGCGCTGCTATACGCCGTCCCATAATTGGGTGGTATTTTCATGCCAAATAGTAAAACAGAAGCTTTCTGCTTTTGGCTGAGTTGTACCAATTGTGCTAAATTTTTTTGAATCATTTGAGGGGGTTGACCTCGTAAGCCATCATTTCCACCTAACTCAATTACAACAATTTCAGGCTGATAAGTTTGTAATAATTTAGGCAATCTTGCCAAAGCACCACTTGTAGTTTCACCACTGACGCTTGCATTGACCACTTTATGCTGTTTCGGATACTGTTGATCTAAACGCTGTTGTAATAGGTTTACCCAGCCTTGTTTGGCATCTATGCCATAACCTGCACTGAGACTGTCACCCAAAATTAAAATAGTCTTTGCTGATGCGAAAGCGGGTAATGAGCAAATCGTGATGATTCCAAATGTTTTGGATAGCGAAAATAAAACTTTAGATATTTGCATTGCACTTTAAATTTGTCCTAAAGGATACGTGACATGATGCCACAGCCGATTATTTCTGCCCAAAAAGTTACACAAAATATCCACATTAATCAGCAAACATTAACCATCTTAAAAAATATCGATTTAGATATTTATCAGGGGGAACAGATTGCGATTACAGGTCGTTCAGGTTCTGGAAAATCCACTCTATTAGGTATTCTAGCAACACTTGATCGACCAAGTATGGGGGAATTGTGGGTCTGTGGACAAGCGGTGCATACTTTAACTGAAGAGCAGCGTGCTCAGGTCCGTTTAGAAAATATTGGTTTCGTGTTTCAATCTTTTCAGCTTTTACCACAACTCAGTGCACTCGAAAATGTGATGTTACCCTTACGTCTTCAGCCTGATTTCAATTTTAGGCAAGCTGAAAATAAGGCATTGCAATGGCTAGAGCGTGTTGGATTAGTTCGCCAAGCACAGCAAACGCCTAAAGTTTTATCGGGTGGTGAGCAACAACGTGTTGCGATTGCTCGAGCCTTAATTGCTGAGCCTAAGATTATTTTTGCAGATGAACCGACAGGTAATCTGGACGGGCAAACCGCAGCAGAAATTGAGCAACTGTTATTTGATTTAAACAAAGAACTCGGAACAACTTTAATCCTTGTAACGCATGATCAAAATTTGGCAGCCTTGTGTCAACGGCATGTCAAATTGCTTGATGGTCAAATCCAAGAAATTGTAAAAGTGCAGGAGGGTGTATGAGTTCAGTTCTCAAACCACTACTTTTGCAAAGTTTCCGCACAGGAGGGTTATATTTACTGATTATTGCCCTGTCTTTAGCTATAAGTGCCACCACCGCATTAAAATTTAGTAATACTCAAGTTCAAAATGCCGTTTCATTGCAAGCTGCCGAAATGCTGGGTGCAGATTTAGTTTTGTCTGATAATGACCCTATCCAATCAAAGTGGGTACAAAATGCCCAACAACTTCATCTAAAACAGACACCTGTCACTTTGTTTGGATCAATGGCACATACCCAAGACCAATTTGTGATGGTCAATGTCAAAGCTGTCGATGAGCATTTTCCACTGCGTGGTAAATTAGAGATTCAACCGAGAGCGAAATCTATTCAACAAGGTGAAGTTTGGTTAAGTCCAAGAGCAATTGATCTGTTAAAAGTAAAACTGGGGGATCAGGTTGCCATTGCTGATGGAAAATTTAAAGTAACAGGCATTATTGAGCATGACTCTAATCAGGAGTTGGGCTTTTCAGGTTTTTCACCAACCGTGATTATTCATCAAGCAGATATTGCGAAAACAAATGCTATTCAGGTTGGGAGTCGGATTGATTATCGATTATTAATGGCAGGTGAGCCAAAACAAGTTGAAACATTTAAGACCATCTTTAAACAAGAAACCAAGCTTGAAGCTGATCCACATAATCAACAAGCAGAGAATAGTGAACAAAGCACACTGAAACTACGTGATGCGAGTCAGTCCAATACCCGTTTGATGAAACCTATTGAAAATCTGGATACCTTTCTACAGCTTGCCAACCTCTTAACCATTCTACTGTGTGGGATTGCAATTGCTTTAACCAGCCAACGTTATGTGCAACAAAATCAGGATCATATTGCTTTGATGCGTTGTCTCGGTGCGAGTAAACGACAGATATTAGTCGCTTATATGATATTGCTTGCGATTGTCAGTGCCTTATCAATTGTGATTGGAAGCTTAATCGGAATCGCGTTGGGATATGGTTTGTTGCAATTGATGTTGCAACTGATTCCACAATTGCAACTCAGCTTTGCCATTGCTGATTTGCTTATGGCATTACCCATTGCAATTTTTACCAGTGTCATGGTGCTGATTGGTTTCATTTTGCCAAGTATTTGGGAATTATTGAATACGCCACCGATTCGTGTCATTCGTCAGCAAGAGCGTTCACGTAAGTCCTACATGATGATGTTTAGTGTCGGTATTGTGAGTTTGGTCATCTTTAGTTTGGTGCTGAGTGATAATTTAAAATTAAGTTTATTGGTCTTATCTGCCATATTAGTACTTTGTGTGACTCTATTTGCTGTGATTTGGTCATTACTGAGAGTAATTAAGCAGTTGAAACATCCCTTATCTGCTTATGTTCGAATCCCACATCAGACAGCCTTGCAAATCACAGCGCTTGCATTAGGTCTCAGCTTAATAACAGTTCTAAGTGTTTTAAGAACGGATTTATTAGAGCGTTGGCAGCAGCAATTGCCTGAAGGTACACCGAATCAGTTTGTCTACGGTCTGCCACCATTTGATATGCCACAGTTCAAACAACAGCTTGAGCAGAATAATTGGCAATCAACACCTCTATATCCCAATATTCGGGGACGCTTGATTGCTAAAAACGGTCAGGCTTTCAGTACTGAACTGATTCAACAAAATAATTCCTTACGCCGTGAACTGAATCTGACTCAAGCGGAGCTTTATCCAAAAGATAATCTGATTACTCAAGGGAACCCAAAGTTCACCCAAGTTGGGCAAGTGTCGGTAGAAGAAAAATTGGCTACTGAGTTAGGGATCAAAGTCGGGGATCAGCTGAGCTTTAGCTTACCTGAAGGATCATTGGATGCCAAAGTGATTAACCTACGTTCAGTTGAGTGGGAGAGTTTTAGTCCTAATTTTTTCTTTATTTTTTCGCCCAAAACCATGGATGAAAATGCAGGAAGTTATTTAGGCAGTTTTTATGTCCCTACTGCGGATCAGCCAAAAATGGTGCGATTGATTGAACAATTTACCAATACTGTATTTATTGATGTTGGGCGTGTTTTAGATGAAGTGAAACGTTTAATGAATATATTGGTTCAGGTAGTGACAGTACTGGCAATATTGGTTGGTTTGTCAGGTATCTTGGTTTTAATTGCATGTTTGAATGTTTTAATGGATGAGCGCCGTAAAGAAGTGGCGTTATTACGATCTTTTGGTGTCGCAAAAAATAAATTAAAACAGATGCTCAGTTTAGAAATTGGTTTTATTGGCTTGGTGGCAGGAATTGTAGCATGTCTTTTTGCTGAAGTGATTAGTGCGATTGCCAGTTACAAGATGCAAATGGCAATCCAATTTCATCCTGAAATTTGGTTAATTTTACCGCTCAGTATGATGCTGGTATGTATGTTGATTGGTCGATATCGACTCAGTTATTTATGTGATATTCCACCGTTACAAAGTCTGAGAGAGATGAACCAATCTTAAAAGCTTAACTGGTTTTGACGCAGGATTTCATTCCATAGAGAATTAAGTCCTGTGCTTAACTCATTACAGTAAACATAAAATCCGAGCGTTAATAAACTAGCTAAAACCAGTGCAATGATTTGTAAGAAAACTGGATGTTGAGTTTTATGACTGAAATACCAAGAGCCTGCAAGTAAAGCACCCATGATCATTCCACCGATATGTGCTGCATTATTAATACCTGAAACAGTAAAGCCAAAGGCAAGGTTGAT
This sequence comes from Acinetobacter sp. 5862, assembly GCF_024494585.1. Classification (NCBI taxonomy): domain Bacteria; kingdom Pseudomonadati; phylum Pseudomonadota; class Gammaproteobacteria; order Moraxellales; family Moraxellaceae; genus Acinetobacter; species Acinetobacter sp. 5862. The sequence goes on along the minus strand of NZ_JANHGP010000037.1, from coordinate 15,444 downwards.
GCCCATAATTAATAATAATGACTTTTTATCTAACCAAAAACGTTGTTGGGGTAAAGGTGGAAATAAAGAAACAGTTGTGAGCGCAGCACCTAAACCCATCACTGCGCCAGATGCACCAGCACTGATATGTGGCAGTAATTTGGGATCAAAATGTTGTAATAATTCATAGCCGTCACGAATACTGAGATAACTGGAAAGAACGCTACCCATTAAACCCGCGAGAAAATACAGCGCAATATAATAACGACGACCAAAAAGTGGTTCAGCAACACTCCCGAAAATATACAGTGCCCACATATTCAGCATTAAATGGATCAGACCGAAATGGAAAAACATACTGCTAAACAGACGTTCGGGCTGTCCAGAGAAGGTGAGTGGTGTGAAATCTGCTCCCCAAGTAATTGCATCCATAGGGGAAGGGTCGGTAATATTCACACCTGAAAGAATTTGCCAGCCAAATAAACCAACATTGATGGCAATGAATAATGCTGTAAACCACCATATCTGTATTTGCAACTTTTGAGTAATTTGTGGTGGAGTGGTTTCAGTCATATGTTTATGCAAGTTATTACGATATAAAAATAGCTTAGCATGAATTTGTTGCCCAAGGAGTGATGCGCTTTAATGAAAGCCTTTTTAGCACGTGCAGTGATGTTGATTATCGGTATCATTCTTCTCATTCAGCTTTGGATTTTTAGTAGCTTGGTATGGTGGAGAACGCAACCCGTTGAAACAACGATGTTTATGCGTTGGGATTACCTGACTGACTTTAAGCCAATTCAACAAGACTGGCGTGATTATGATGATATTAGTGATAACTTTAAGCATGCAATTCTAGCTGCTGAAGATGCTAAATTTATTCATCATCATGGTTTCGATTGGGCTGGGATTCAGTTTGCATTAGAGCGTAATAATGAAAAAGGGGAAGTCGTTGCAGGCGGTTCCACGATTTCTCAACAGCTAGCAAAAAACTTATTCCTTTATAATCAGCGTTCATTTATTCGTAAGGGGCAGGAAGCTGTTGCTACATGGATGATGGAACGTATGTGGTCAAAACGTCGAATTTTAGAGGTTTATATGAATTCGGTCGAGTTTGGTCAAAATATCTATGGTGTTGAAGCTGCCGCACAATTTTATTATGGTAAGAGCTCGAAAAGTTTAACGCGTGAACAAGCTGCTTTTTTAGCTGCTTTACTACCAAATCCTAAGTATTATCAAGATCATCGCAATGATCATAAGTTACAGTTTCGTAAGCGTGTGATTTTAAGGTATATGAATAGTACACAAATTCCACAATAATTCAGATAAATTAAAAAAAGCTCAATATTTTTGGGCTTTTTTACCAAATTGACATAATTTTGCAGCATACTTAAACCGTGTTTTGATGAATGATAAAGCGACAAGGTTCAGTATGAATACTGCAGTGACGACAACAACGCCAACAGAATATACTTATAATGATCGATATATAAATCGTGAACTTTCTATTCTCGATTTTCATTTACGCGTACTTGAGCAAGCAGTTGATCCTCTCCACCCATTGTTAGAAAGAATGAATTTCCTGCTTATTTTTTCAAGAAATTTAGATGAATTTTTTGAAATTCGTGTTGCAGGAATGATGGAGCAATTAACTTTAGGTAATGAAAGTCGTACACCAGATGGTTTGACCCCTAAGCAAGTGCTCGATCAAATTTCTAAAACAGCACATGCTGCGATTGAACGACAATATCGTATTTTAAATGAACAAATTTTACCAAAATTGCGTGAGGAAGATATTTGCTTCTTACGCCGTGGCGAATTGACCCCAGCACAATCTGCATGGATTAAAAAATACTTCCAAGAACAAGTTGCGCCCGTTTTAACACCGATTAGTCTTGATCCAGCACATCCATTTCCACGTTTAGTCAATAAAAGTTTGAACTTTATTGTCACGCTGGAAGGTAAAGATGCTTTTGGTCGTCAGATTGATCTTGCTGTAGTGCCCGCGCCTCGCTCTTTACCTCGTGTGGTTCGTTTACCCGATGAGCTTACGGATGGTAAAGAACATCATGTCATGTTATCTGCAATTATCCATGAACATGTTTCAGATCTATTCCCAGGTATGACGGCAACAGGTTGTTATCAATTCCGTGTGACGCGTAATGCCGATTTAGCCTTAAATGAAGATGTTGAAGATTTAGCAAAAGCTTTAAAAGGTGAGTTAAGTTCACGTCGTTTTGGACGTGCCGTTCGTTTAGAAGTTACGCATAATTGTCCAAAGCATATTTATGAATATTTATTGGATGAATTTGATTTAGAAGAAGAACAGCTTTATCGCGTAGACGGTCCTGTAAATTTGGCTCGATTACTTTCTAATTTTAAACGTCCACATTTACGCTATGACTCGCATACGCCAGTGGTTCCAAAAGTATTCAAGAAGACTGAAAGTATTTTTGCCGCGATGCAAAAGCAAGACATTTTATTGCATCATCCATTTGAATCATTTGCGCCTGTAATTCAATTATTGCGTGAAGCAGCACGTGATCCGCAAGTTTTGGCAATTAAACAAACACTTTATCGTAGTGGTGCAGACTCAGAAATTGTTCAAGTTCTTGCCGAAGCGGCGCGCAATGGTAAAGAAGTCACTGCTGTGATTGAGTTACGTGCTCGTTTTGATGAAGAATCAAATATTGAAGTTGCAAATGTATTGCAAGAAGCGGGTGCCGTAGTTGTTTATGGGATCGTTGGTTATAAAACACATGCCAAAATGATTTTAGTGGTACGCCGTGAGAATAATAAATTAGTACGTTATGTACATTTGGGTACAGGGAACTACCATGCCACGAATGCACGTATCTACACCGATTATGGTCTAATGACTACAGATAAAGATTTGTGTGAAGATGTACATCGGATTTTCCAAGAGCTTACGGGCATGGGGAAAATGGCAAAACCGAAAAAGTTATTGCATGCACCATTTACATTACATGCTCAACTAATCAACTATATTGATGAAGAAATTGCGAATGCCAAAGAGGGTAAGTCGGCGCAGATTATTGTAAAAGTGAATGCATTAACCGAAGTCCAACTGATCAATAAGTTATATGAAGCATCGCAAGCAGGCGTACAAATTGACTTAATTATTCGTTCAATTTGTTGCTTACGTCCAGGGCTTCCGAATTTGTCAGAGAATATTCGTGTTCGCTCAATTGTGGGAAGATTCTTGGAACATACACGAGTTTATTATTTTAGTAATAATGGTAATCCTCGTATTTATTGTTCAAGTGCAGATTGGATGGATCGTAATTTATTTAATCGTGTAGAAGCATGTTTCCCGATTGAAGATCCTGCATTGAAAAAGCGTATTTATCAATTAGGTTTAATGAATTACTTAAAAGACAATCAGCAAGCTTGGTTATTACAAGGTGATGGTGTCTGGGATCGCGCCAAACCCGCTCAGGGTGAGGAACCGCACAACGCGCAACACAAATTACTTGATGCGATTAAATAAATCTAAAAAACCGACCTTAGGGTCGGTTTTTTGTAGATATGGATTAGTTGGTTTTAATTTCTAAGACCAACTGATTGACTAAATCGGCAGCTTCCAACTCTCTAATTTGTGCCACATTGCTCCCTGCCCAAAATGCACTATAACTAAAATCTCGGTGGGTATTTGCAATACTCATGAGTTGTTTAGCTAGATCATAAGTATAAGGATAGGCTGGCGTTTGAGGTCGATTTGGTGAGTCAAGCAGTGTGTGCCAAGTCCCCACTAAACCACGTGCTGGACGACCTGATAAGCTTGAACTGATTTGTGTAATAGATTGACTGAATAAAGCTTTTCGATAGGCTGCATTCGCATTCGAACTTTTACATTGCACAAATGCCGTACCCAATTGAACAGCAGCAGCACCTAATTTCAACATCGATTTTGCTTGATCACCATTCATAATACCGCCAGCAGCTACGACAGGTAATTTACAATGTGTTGAGATCAGTTGCACAAGATCACTGGTTTTAATGGCTGCATCAAAAGTTTGATTAAAAATGCCTCGGTGTCCTCCAGCTTCAATGCCTTGAGCAATAATAATATCAATACCCGCCGCTTCGATTGCCTGAGCCTCAATGAGATTGGTTGCAGAAACCATGGTGATAATTCCAGCTTGTTTTAAGGCTTCAATTTGATGAGGGTGTGGAATTCCAAAATGAAAACTCACAGCTTTGGGGCGAGTTTCAAGTACAACGTTCAGGAAATCATCATTATCTAAAAAGCTTGGGTAGATACAATCCAATTCAGTCGGAGGTTCTGCTCCGAATTTTTCAAATTCAGGACGAATATAATTAATCCACTGTTGAGCAACTTCTGGATCGAGTTGTTCTGATTGATGGCAGAAAAAATTAACTTGAAAAGGGTGGTCAGTCAGTTCTTGAGTTTTAATAATTTGTTGTTTTGCTGTCTCTGCTGAATTTGCCCCAAGTCCCAAAGAACCTAAAGCACCTTGATTAGAAACTTCAGCAGCAAGCTCTGGTGTTGATACACCAGCCATTGGAGCAAGGAAAATAGGATGTTTTATTTCTAATAATTCTAAAATTGACATGATTTATATACTCTTTAGCTTTTCTATCACCATAACGTAAAAACAAAAAGCCCTGCAAATAATAATCAGTATTTAATTATTGAATACCAATCTTTTAAAATACCGAGTCACACAGAAATTAAATGCCAGTCACATGGAACAATGAGCCGACCCAACTCGAAAATGCCATGGCTAAAATGCCCCATAAGGTAATACGTAGACTACCTTTTAGCATTGATGTTCGAGCAAAATAACTGGATAACGCTCCCAATAATGCGAGTGAGACGATACCTGTAATTAAAACTGAGCGAGCGACCCATGAACTTGGGCTGAGTAAAATGGCAAGCATAGGAAGTACAGCACCACATGAAAAGGAAGCAGCAGAAGAGAGCGCTGCTTGAATCGGATTCGCAGCAGTATTTTCATGTATGCCAATTTCATCACGGGCATGTGCCCCAAGTGCATCATGTTCTGTGAGTTGTGTGGCAACTTCATGTGCCAATTCAGGTTTTAGACCTCTCGAAATATAAATTTCAGTCAGTTCTTTTAATTCTGCATGCGGATTTTTTTCAAGTTCAGTTGCTTCAAATTTTAAGTCTGATTTTTCAATATCTTCTTGAGATTTTACCGAAATATATTCTCCAGCCGCCATCGAGGTTGCACCTGAGATCAGTCCAGCAATACAGGTGACCAAGAGTGTTTGCGAACTCGCACCACTGGCTGCCATCCCCATAATTAAACTTGTGACAGAAATAATGCCATCATTTGCGCCAAGCACGGCAGCACGCAGCCATCCTGAGCGTTGTATGACATGAAGTTCTTGATGGTATGACAAAGACATAATGGCTCTCTTTTTATATATGTAAACGTAATTATAGGGGCAAATAGATGAATCATTTTTATTTTAACGAATTCTTTTCTGATTAACTTAACACCATATTAATCTGGTTTTTGATTGTTTTATGTTGTTGGTTTGATGAACTGTTTATTTGTGCGATTAAAAAATGATTACTCAGCAAATTTATAGCCTTGGTGAAGGCTATAAATATGATTTGAAAGCTTCGATCGCGCGTGCTCGGCTAGTTTTAAGATCAACAATTGGTTTCGGATAATTGAGATTTTTTGATACATCTTTTGCATAAGGTTCATGTATGATTTGTGCATCCAAATGCGCTAGTTCTGGTACCCATTTACGAATATAGTCTCCATTGGAATCAAATTTTTGTGATTGACTAATTGGATTAAATACTCGGAAATAAGGGGCAGCATCTGTGCCTGTAGATGCACACCATTGCCATCCACCATTATTTGCCGCTAAGTCACCATCGATTAAATGTTGCATAAACCATTGTTCGCCAATGCGCCAATCAATCAATAGATTTTTAGTTAAAAACATAGCGCAAATCATACGAACTCGATTATGCATCCAACCTGTTGCGAGTAGCTGACGCATACCAGCATCTACAATTGGAATACCTGTTTGCCCTTGTTGCCATTTTTCTAGATTAACTGGATCATCGCGCCAAGTGATATTTTGGGTTGCTGCTTTGAAGGGTAAGTGTTTGGAGACTTGTGGAAAATCAAACAGAATATGTTGATAAAATTCACGCCATAACAGTTCATCTAGCCACGTTTGTTGACCTTCAGATTGAATAACAAAATCCCCGTGCTGTTGTCGAAACAATGCTTGGATACATTGGCGAATGGAAAGTATGCCAATATTTAAATAGGTAGAAAGCTGGCTTGTGCCTGATATTGAAGGCAGATCACGAGATATTTTGTAGTCCGTTAGATTTTGATCGATGAAATGATCCAATAAATTATGTGCGTGTGACTCACCGACATTCCAAAGAGCAGTCATTGCTGGTTTTATTTTCTCTGTATATTCGACTTGTAATTGATGAATATCTGTTTGAGCTAAAGCAGATAAATCCAACTCAATTGGTTGTTGAATATTGGGCATCGGATAGCATTGAGGTAAAGTATGTTGTAAACGTTGGTAGCATGCTTTTTTAAATGCGCCAAAAACTTGGTAGGGCAGGTTCGATTGATTACGGATAGATGCAAAAGGAAACAGAGTTCGATCATGTAAAAGTACGAGTTCTTTTTGATGCTGATTTAAAAGCTTTTGAACATTTGCATCACGTTGAAGTTCATGAACACCGACTTCAATATTCGCATAAATATTTTGAAAACTAATATGTTCTAATAAGCGAATAAAGAATTGGGGAATATCGTTCCATAAAGGAATGGTTTGAACGATTAATGGGATATTCAGGCTATCCAGTTGTTTTTTTAGTTCTTGTAATTGACGCAGATAAAATTCAATTTTAATCGGCGCATCGTCATGGCGTTGCCATTGTTCAGGCGATAATAGAACGATTGCGATACATGCACCTGTTTGAGTCGCATGCCATAAAGCAGCATGATCATGGATTCTTAAATCTTGACGAAACCAAATCAATTGATAGACATGAGACATAAGCTAACAACCATTACATTTATTAGAAAGAAATTAAATATAATTATGATTTTATCTATGTCTATGTGAAGAAAAAGCAAAGCCGAAGCTTTGCTTTTTTATCTAATTCAAAAATGAATTAGTGGTGGTGACCACCTGCACCGTGAACATGACCGTGATCTAATTCTTCTTGACTAGCATCACGGATTTCTACGATTTCAACTTCGAAAGTTAAGTCTTGACCAGCAAGAGGGAAGTTTGCATCAACAATAACGTTTTCGCCTTCAACTGCTTTAACAGTTACGATTTGAACGCCATCATCAGTTTGAGCTTGGAATTGCATACCCGCTTGGATATTGTCTACACCTTGGAACATTTGAGCTGGAACTTCTTGTACGAGGTCTGGGTTATATTCGCCGTAACCTTCAGCAGCTGGAACAGTTACAGTAAATTTTTCGCCTACTGTTTTACCAAGAAGTGCATTTTCTAAACCTGGAATGATGTTGCCCGCGCCGTGCAAATATGCAAGTGGTTCACCTTGAGATTGATCAAGTGTTTCACCCTCAGCGTTTGTTAAAGTGTAGTGGAATGAAACCACGTGGTTATTTGCAATAGCAGTCATGTTGTTTGATCCATTCAATCAATTTAGGTGTACATCATAAAGTGAAAAATAGATTTTGTTGACTATTTTCCACTTTTTGAAACTATTTCGTTATAAATGGGAACGAAATAGAAAATTTCAACTCAATAAAGTTTAATTTTTGGACGTACACGACGTGTCAGAAAATCTTTCATGGTCAGCATTCCTGCTTGGGTATAACCATGAATATTGGCTTGATGTAATCGATACAAAGACACATACATTGTTTTGGCAATAAAACCTTGTACGCTTACATCACCGAGTAATTCTCCAACAGCCTGATTACGGCTTAATGAAACCAAAGAGCCTTTATCACTGAAATTAAACATAGGTTGAGGTGAACTAGATAAACGAGCGGTCATGGCATCTGCCAAGAATGTCGCTTGTTGGCTTGCGACCTGTGCACGTGGTCCTAATGGAGGTTGACGTGCATCAAGCTGACAATTTGCACAATCTCCAAAGGCAAATACATTTGGATCTGAATACGTTTGTAATGTCGCATAGACCATTAAACGATTAATTTTATCGCGTTTAAAATCTGTAAATGATTCTAAAACTTTGGGCGCTTTGACACCTGCCGCCCATACGGTAATGTCTGAATGCAAAACATGACCGTTGCTAAAATAGACATTTGATTCATCGACTTTTTGCACTTTATGTTGCGTCAGAATGTCGATGCCCATTTTTTGTAATTGTTTCGCGCTATGTGCAGCTGTTTTTTCATTGAGCGCAGGCAAGATACGATCTGAGGCTTCGATCAAAGTAATTTTAACTTGCTTTGGATTAATTTTCTTTAACCCATAACGATAAAAATTCTTCGTGGTTTCAATCAGTTCAGCCGCTAATTCAACACCTGTTGCACCCGCACCCACGATACCAATATTCAAGGCACGTTCAGTTGCTTGGTTTTGCGCTTCAATATAAAGATGGAATAAGTCCTGTTGGAAAATATCGGCTTGTTTGCGACTATCTAAGAAATGACAATTTTCACGTACACCTTCAGTTCCGAAGTCATTTGAAACTGAACCAACAGCTAATATCAGTGTGTCGTAGCTAAGACTCTGAATAACAGGAGTATGTTCTTTAGAAAGTTGAGGAGGTGAAATCGTAATTTGTTTTTGATCTTTATTTACGTTGATTAAGGTTCCAAGGATGAACTCAAAATCATGTTTTTCTGCGTGAGCAAAATAATTGGTTTGTTCTTCGTGAGGATTTAGTGAGCCAGCGGCAATTTCGTGTAGGAGAGGCTTCCATATATGCGTGAGATTTTGGTCGATTAGGGTAATTTTGGCTTTCTTTTTCCTGCCAAAACGTTCACCTAATTGTGTTGCAAGCTCTAAACCACCTGCGCCACCACCCACAATCACGATATGATGTAAGGTTTTGCTCATGATTAACCTAATTATTTTTGTGAAAGGATGGTTGGATTATGCCATCCTTTTTTCAACATTGTATGGTTAATCTTGATAAAAATAGTAGGTTTTTTTTATACTTGATTTAAAGGATAAATTTTGGCAGCTTTGACATCATTTGTTGAAAAAAACGAGAATAAGTTTGCAAACCAAATCATAATTTTTTGAAAAATATTCGCTTCCTCAATTTCCACGTTATTTTCAATTTGTAGGCTACGAATTAACTGATTATTTTGATAAACCGTCACTGTGGCCAAATTCATGACTTGCGTCAATGGCGCTGTTAAATGCTGTTGATTGAGTTTGATATTGACGTGTGTTTTTGTCGTTTCAAGTGGTTCAATGGTTTTGATTTGCTGGTTTGTATCAAGCAAATGTATACGTTGTGTGAGTAAATCAAAACTATTTAAATCAATTGGTGTCGCTTGATCGTATAAAGATGTTGTTACGATAGTGGGTTGTTGAGTTTCAACTTTGAAAATTTTTAAAGTTGATTTGATTACAGGAAGTTCAGCAATTAGCTTTTGTTTTGGAATCACTTCTTCATCGCGTGTGTATGTATACGCTAAATTCATTAATTTATGCGCGACTTCAGCCCGTTTTACCGCACTTGGTGTTCCAAGTACCACTACAATCAAACGACGCTTATCAACATGTGGATTTAGAGTAGGGCGCTCAGCGGTTAAAGCCAAGTTGTAACCTGCTGCCTTGGTATAACCTGTTTTTAAACCATCTGCTGTTGGATCCATTTTTAATGCAAGATTTGTTGCACGATGGAAACGTTGGTTATAGCTAAAACTTGGCATTTTTGAATAATGTAAATATTCAGGTGTCTCTTTTACGATCGCTTTTGCTAATAAACTCAAATCTGCTGAAGTTGAGTAATGATCTGTCATGGTGATACCCGCAGGATTACTAAAATGGGTATCTTTCATTCCTAAGGCTTGGGCTTCTTTATTCATTCGTGCAACGAACTGTGGAACACCACCTGAAATTTTTTCAGCAAGCGTAACTGCTGCATCATTGGCAGACATGACAATCAATCCTGCTAAAAGTTGATCAACAGAAATTTGTTCACCAGCTTTTAAATACATTTGGGATTCATCCCACATGACAGTGCTCACCACAGGTGTTGCGGTTAATACCTCTTCCTTACGTAATTTACCAGCTTCGATTTCTTTCAAAGCAATATAAGCCACCATCATTTTGGTGAGCGATGCAGGCGAACGTTGAACATGACTATTATGTTCAGCAATGATTTGACCTGATTGAGCATCTACGATCGACCAAGCTTGCGCTTCAACCGTTTCAGGAGCGATATTAAGTAAATTGGCATGTACTAAATTGGCACATAACAGACTAAACAACGTAAAGAGCGAGAGGAGAAATTTCAAGAGAACACCTAGTGCAGCCGATCCAATGGCATGGAAAGCGAAAAAAGCATGCTATGACTTTTTTGTTGCAGAATCCAGCAACTTTTGCCAACAATTAAGACATCTACGCATGACTTTGTAAAAAAATGCTAAGCTGTGTGAAACTGTTCCTATTTTTATGATCTAAAACTATGTTGCACTATCAAATTGAGTTTGACGATTATCGCCAACATCTTATTCATGTCACACTTCGTTTCCTTGCTAATCCGAACCAAGAACTTTGGTTGCCGACATGGATTCCTGGCAGTTATTTGATTCGAGAGTTTTCAAAACATATTGAATCAGTAAAAGCATCTGATGAAGCAGGGCGGTTACTTAGTATTAAGAAAACGGAAAAGAACCGTTGGCAATTATTCAATACAGATCATGAATTGATTACGGTTGAATATGATGTCTACGCTTATGATTTGTCGGTACGAGGCGCATATGTTGATCAAACTCGCCTATATGTAAACCCTGCTTGTGTTTGTTTAGGTTTAATCGATCAAGAACAATCACCATGTGAAGTTGAAATTTTCTTACCGCATGAATTAAAACATTTTCAAATTGCAACAGGTTTAACTGCTAAGAGTTTGGTGAAAGGACGCTATACTTTAAAGGCAGATAACTACGATCAGTTGATTGATAGTCCATTTGAGTTGGCAGAGCAAAGCCGTTTTAGCTTTGAAGCAAATGGTATTCCGCATGAGTTTGTGATTTCAGGTAAACACAATACAAATCTAGAGCGCTTACAAACTGATATTCAGCAAATCTGTCAGACTGAAATTAAGATGTTCGGTTCTGCACCGTTTCAAACCTATACCTTTATGACTATGGCAACGGGCAATAGTTATGGCGGTCTAGAGCATTGTAATAGCACCAGTTTGATCACACCACGTGATGATTTGCCGAAAGTAGATGAAGCTGAAGAACCGTCTAAAGATTATCAGCGTTTCTTAGGCTTATGTAGCCATGAATACTTTCATTCATGGTTAGTTAAATTTATCCGTCCTGAAAACTTTACGAATTATGATCTACATAAAGAAGGATATACGAGCTTATTGTGGATTTTTGAAGGCTTTACTTCTTATTATGATGATTTAATTTTATTACGCAGCGGCGTTATTTCTCAAAAATCCTATCTGGATTTACTTAAAGCACAGATTGAGCGTTATTTACAAAATCCAGGGCGCTTTATTCAGTCTGTGTCAGAATCGAGTTTTGATGCATGGATTAAATTCTATCGTCAGGATGAAAACTCAAATAATGCAGGAACAAGTTATTACAACAAAGGTAGCTTAGTTGCGCTTTGCTTAGACTTGGGCTTGCGTTTACGTGGTTCAAACTTAGATGCCTTGATGCGCCGTTTGTATGAAAATACCCAAAAGGGCATTCAAGTCAATGAACGCACGATTTTTGAATTGTGTAATGAATTGACTGGGGATAACTGGATTGAACAAATTAATCATTTGATCAATACCACTGATGAATTGCCATTGGATCAACTATTCCCAGAGTTTGGTTTGAGCTATATCGTTAAAAATAACAAAGCATTACCTTTTGGCTTAAAAGTGCTAGATAAAGCGGAAGGTGTCATCGTGCAAAATGTTCGCCGTGATAGTGCTGCTGCGCAAGCAGGTTTGTCTGCTAACGATGTCATTATTGCGATTGATGGTATCAAAGCATCAGAAAAGTTGTTGGCGAAGTATGCAAAACAAAAAGGCTCATTTATAGTTTATGCATTCCGTCGCGATGAGCTCCTACAGTTTGAACTTCATGCTGGAGAGAATCCTCTGAATTCGGTTGAGTTAAAAGTTGAAGATCAAACCAAATTAGAGGTTTGGTTGAAAGGTTGATGCAATTGATAGCGTTGTACGCACCGTTAGCATAAATTATTGTGTGAATGAGGGAACAGATTCAGTTTCCCTCATTTGTATATCAAAATTTTAATTAAGATTTTTGAAAATAATTAGTTACCACGATAAGTTGAGTATCCATAAGGACTTATCAAAAGTGGAATATGATAATGTTCAAGATTGCCATCCACAGAGAAAATTACAGGAACTTCTGGGAAAAATGAGCTTTGCTTATTCTTTTGGAAGCATTCATCTGTTTTAAAAGTGTAAATGAAACTTGAGTCGAATATTCGTACGGACTTAAACAATTTATTATGGTTAAGCATTTTATAAAATATTTGGCAGAAATGAATTGGCAAATAAAATTTTAAAAAATGTAGGGTTTAATCGTACGGAAGTACTCAAGCATTGGTATTTCGTAGCGAAATGTCAATATCACGATATATTACATTGACTGAGAAGTAATCAACGCTGATACTCTCATGTTTTATTTAAGCTAACCGGTTCCTTGGTCACAAAGCGTAAGCTTTATACCATTATTTCGTAGCGAAATGTCAATATCACAAGATATTGCGTTGACTGAGATACGTTGAGGACTGATACTCTCAGACCTTAATCAAGCAAACCGGTTTTAATGGACTGGGCCAAAAGCTCGTTCATGAAAAACTCAACCAAACACAAGGGGCTATATATGGCTGGTGGAAAGTCAAAAATCATTTATACACTGACTGATGAGGCGCCATTGTTGGCGACCTATTCGCTACTGCCGATCATTGAGACCTTTACTAAGCCAGCTGGCATAGAAATTGTCAAGAGTGACATTTCTGTTGCAGCACGTGTGCTTGCGGAATTTTCGGAATACTTAAGCGATGAGCAGAAGGTAAGCAATAACCTTGCTGAGCTTGGTCGCCTTACTCAAGATCCAGATACAAATATCATTAAACTGCCAAATATCAGTGCTTCAGTTGCTCAGTTAACAGCATGTATCAAAGAATTGCAGTCTAAAGGATATGCAATTCCTGATTATCCAGAAAATCCAACAACGGATGAAGAGAAAGAACTTAAGACACGTTACGGTAAATGTCTTGGTTCTGCTGTAAACCCAGTATTACGTGAAGGTAATTCAGATCGTCGTGCGCCTGCTGCTGTAAAAAATTATGCGAAAAAGCATCCTCATTCAATGAGTGAGTGGAAACAATGGTCACAAACGCACGTTTCGCATATGGAAGAAGGTGACTTCTACCATGGCGAGAAATCAATGACACTTGATCGTGCGCGTAATGTGAAGATGGAGTTAATCACGAAGAGCGGTGAGACAATCGTTCTCAAGTCTAAAGTTGAGCTTCAAGATGGTGAAGTGATTGACTCAATGTTCATGAGCAAAAAGGCATTGTGTGACTTCTATGAGAAGCAACTTGATGACTGCCGTGAAGCTGGTATTTTATTTTCATTACACGTAAAAGCGACCATGATGAAAGTTTCACACCCGATCGTTTTCGGTCACTGTGTGAAAATTTACTATAAGGATGCTTTTGAAAAACACAGTAAGTTATTTGATCAGTTAGGTATTAATGTCAACAATGGTATGGCAGGTCTTTATGAAAAGATCGCAACTTTACCAACTTCACTCCGTGAAGAAATCATTGAAGATTTACATGCTTGCCAAGAACATCGCCCAGCATTAGCTATGGTTGATTCAGCGAAAGGGATTGATAACTTCCATTCTCCAAATGACGTGATTGTAGATGCATCTATGCCAGCAATGATTCGTGGTGGTGGTAAAATGTGGGGTGCCGATGGTAAACCTTACGATTGTAAAGCTGTTATGCCTGAATCAACTTTTGCACGTATCTACCAAGAAATGATCAATTTCTGTAAGTGGAATGGTAACTTTGACCCACGTACGATGGGTACTGTACCGAACGTTGGTTTGATGGCGCAAAAAGCTGAAGAATACGGTTCACACGACAAAACTTTTGAAATTCCTGAAGCGGGTATTGCGAACATTACCGATTTAGACACTGGTGAAGTGTTGATGTCTCAGAATGTAGAAGAAGGCGATATCTGGCGTATGTGTCAGGTGAAAGATGCACCAATTCGTGACTGGGTAAAACTTGCGGTAAGTCGTGCGCGTAACTCTGGTATGCCTGCGATTTTCTGGCTTGACCCATATCGTCCACACGAAAATGAGTTGATCAAGAAAGTTGAAAAGTATCTAGAAGAACATGATACAGAGGGTCTTGATATTCAAATCATGTCACAAGTGCGTGCAATGCGTTATACGCTTGAACGTGTAGCACGTGGTTTAGACACAATCTCTGTGACTGGTAACATCTTACGTGATTATTTAACTGACTTGTTCCCGATCATGGAATTGGGTACTTCAGCGAAAATGTTATCAATCGTTCCGTTAATGGCGGGCGGTGGTATGTATGAAACAGGTGCAGGTGGTTCAGCGCCGAAGCATGTTCAGCAGTTAGTTGAAGAAAACCATTTGCGTTGGGATTCGCTTGGTGAGTTTCTTGCGCTTGCAGTATCTTTAGAAGAGCTTGGTCTTAAAGAAGATAATGCACGTGCGAAGTTACTTGCAGAAACTCTTGATCAAGCAACGGGTAAATTGTTAGATAACGATAAATCTCCATCTCGTCGTACGGGTGAGCTAGATAACCGCGGTAGCCACTTCTATTTAGCAATGTATTGGGCTGAAGCGCTTGCTGCTCAAAACGAAGATGCTGAATTGAAAGCGAAGTTTGCTCCTCTTGCAAAAGCCTTGGTTGAAAATGAACAAAAAATTCTTGCTGAATTAAGTGAAGTACAGGGTAAAGCAGCTGATATTGGTGGTTACTACGCTGTGGATCCAGTAAAAGTAAATGCAGTAATGCGTCCAAGTTCAACGCTTAATGCTACGCTTGAAATGATTTAAGTTTTAATGTAGAACTAACAAACCTGTTGGTAATGTAAAAATACCGATGCGAAAGCATCGGTATTTTTTTATTTATAATAGACTTCCTTCATAAATCATTTTTCAATCGTAAGCGTCCGCTGAACACACCTTATGAATTCATCCTATAAGCCTTAATTTAGTCCCCACTTAAAAACAAGTGGGG
>NZ_JANHGP010000049.1:0-69071 GCF_024494585.1 Acinetobacter sp. 5862 | reverse complement strand
CATGCAGAATCTCCTGCTTTGATCTTAAGAGAAAATTCTACTTTTACATCCTTTTATTTTTAGGGGGGATTACCGGACGATACGAATATCGGCGTGTGTATATTCAGTTAAAATTGGAGATACATAACTATAAACAGAGAACATGCCGCCAAAACCAACTGCACCCACTGCAAGCGTTAGCCACATATTGATGTTTTTTAGACCTGCCAATTCCGCTCTAATACTGGCTGACTTTTGTAGTGCAATATTGGGAACGAAAAGGCTGACACCGATTAAAGTAATAAAGGCAATCACGGCAGAAAACTCAAAACCAGATTTCCAACCAAATTGCTGACCA
Source organism: Acinetobacter sp. 5862 (assembly GCF_024494585.1). Lineage (NCBI taxonomy): Bacteria > Pseudomonadati > Pseudomonadota > Gammaproteobacteria > Moraxellales > Moraxellaceae > Acinetobacter > Acinetobacter sp. 5862. Next base: position 68,734 of record NZ_JANHGP010000049.1, on the reverse strand, counting down.
AGCCAAGTTGCAATAGGAACCCCAATCACATTTGCAAGGGTGAGTCCCATCATGACTTGTGCAATCGCAGTTGCTCTACGTTGTTTTCCTGCCAATTCGGCTGCAACTAATGCGGCTACACCAAAATAAGCACCATGAGGAAAGCCTGCAATAAAACGGGATATCAGCATAGCTTCAGATGTTGTTGCGAAGGCAGTGGCGGCATTGGCTAAACCATAAAATAACATCAAGCTGAGTAATAGCGTTTTACGCGGTACTTTAGCTCCTAAAATTGCAATAATCGGTGCGCCAACCATAACACCAAGCGCATAGGCGCTAATGAAATAGCCTGCATGTGGAACACTGACATTTAAATCAGTAGCGATTTCTTGAATCAACCCCATAGCAACAAATTCAGTCGTTCCAATACAGAAACTACCAACTGCCAAGGAGAAAATCACTAGAAAAAGAGAGAAATTAGGTTGAGGAGATAAATTTAACAACTGTTTTAATCAGAACATAGAGAGATCTAAATTATAACCATCAAGATACTTTAGATCTTAAGCTTATCGTATTGATTGTGCATATTTATCAGATTTCGTAGAGCCTTTTGGCTATACCTTGGCAATTCATAGAAGTAAAAAGATGGCTGCTTAACCTCTACTTTTAAATTCAGTTATTTATGGGAGGATTACCGAATCTATAACTTGGAGCTGAGTAAAAAATGATTTATGAAAGAAGTCTATTATAAAAAAGTTTTAATTATTTATGTCAAATCATAAAAGTAGAAATAGTCGCAACTACTTCTACTTTAATTAGAGGATGTATCAGGCTTAATGAGGTGGTAGCAACATAATAACTGCTTGATTCAGTAACAATACGATATCTTCTAAAATATCCGTATGATTAAATTCTTCATCAAATGTTAAGCTTGCACCATCTGCAATTTGTTTCAGTTGTGCTTGGAAAGATTGAGAAATACAGATATTTTCCCCATTTGCCCAAAAGTCTAATAATTGATCTTGTTGTCTATAGAGCAATCTTGATGCAGGTTCTAGAATAAGTTGATAGCCGCCATTGATAACTTCAAGTAAATCATCTACCACAATTTCATCTGGCTCAGGAATGCTATTGGGATATTTAGACTCACTCATGTATGCCATGATCGCAGCATCAAATTCTGGTGCTTGAGTGAGATAATCAAGTAATTGAGTCTTGAGATAAGAAAATTCGGAATTATTTATCTCTCCAATAGCATTTGTTTTTATGCGAGTAATATCCACGAGAGGATTTGTTAAGACTGAGTTTTTTGCGAATTGTTCACTGAGTCGATCTGTCATTTCAGCTAAATTTGGCATACGGAAGCCAAATGAGAAAGTTAAACAATCATCCTCGGCAACGCCATAATGAGCAAGACCAGGTGGTACATATAATAGATCGCCAGGTGCAAGTACCTCATCAAAATTTACACTCATTTGAGAAAGGAGTTTTAATGGTTGATCTGCAACAAACTCTGTTGATTCATCACACATTTGACCGAGTTGCCAACGGCGATGACCATGCCCTTGTACAAGGAATACATCATAGAAATCGAAGTGCTTACCAACAGAGCCACCTTTAGGTGCATAAGAGACCATGATGTCATCGCGGCGCCATTGAGGAATAAATGGAAATTTTTTCCAGAGCTCAGCAATATCAAAAGAATAATGGTCCACCGCTTGAACCAGGATAGTCCAAAGATTCGGTAACTTTTGGAAATCGCCTTTAGTGAGTGGTGATGATTTTACATGCCATTCATTTGGATTTTTATTTTTTTGACGAATTAAGCGAGCACTGACATCTTCTTCTAGCGCTAGTTCCTTGACATCTTCGGGTTCTAATAAACCCATAATTTCAGGCATTGCATTGCGAACTAACAATGGTTTTTTTTGCCAATATTCATTCAAGAATTGTTCTGCGGTAATACCGCCGAGTACCGCTAAGGATTCAGACATGTCAAAGAGACCAGCAACTTAAAAATTATGGTGTATTCTCTATTGAGTTGAATATCGGTGCAAGTCTTGTGATGATTGTAAGTAAATCTATAAGAAATTCGGTTTAAAAGCTTCAGAAAGTATTTAATCTTGATCAATTAGAAGTGGACTCGTTCACAGCCTTTCAAAAAAACAGTATGCTTAAGATGCAAAAAGGAGCATACATGTATCAAGTACTGGCAAGAAAATACCGTCCTCGTAATTTCAATGAGTTAGTTGGGCAAAACCATGTTTCTCGTGCTTTAACCAGCGCATTAGAACGTGGGCGTTTGCATCATGCTTATTTGTTTACAGGAACGCGCGGTGTCGGTAAAACCACAATTGCCCGTATTTTAGCCAAATGCCTGAACTGTGAAACAGGTGTGACCTCAACCCCATGTGAAGTCTGTGCAACCTGTAAGGCCGTAAATGAAGGTCGTTTTATTGATTTAATTGAGATCGATGCGGCATCACGGACCAAGGTTGAAGATACCCGCGAGTTACTCGACAATGTGCCTTATGCGCCGACGCAGGGTCGCTTCAAGGTCTATCTGATCGACGAAGTGCATATGCTTTCAACGCATTCATTTAATGCCTTGCTCAAAACTCTGGAAGAACCACCAGAGCATGTGAAGTTCCTCTTTGCAACGACAGATCCACAGAAATTGCCGATCACCGTCATCTCGCGCTGTTTGCAATTTACGTTACGTCCTTTGGCTGTTGATGAAATTACGGAACATTTGACAGCAATTTTAAATAAAGAGCATATCGAAGCCGATCAAGATGCGATTTGGCAAATTGCAGAGTCTGCACAAGGTTCATTACGTGATGCCTTGTCTTTAACAGACCAAGCAATTGCCTATGGTCAAGGTGCAGTCCATCATCAAGATGTTAAAGATATGCTCGGTTTAATTGACCGAACCATTATTTATGATTTGATTTTGGCAATTCATCAAAATCAGCAAGCACGGGTCAGTCAGCTACTTCTACAATTTAGACAGCAAGCTTTAGATGTGTCCTTGGTTTTAGACCAATTGGTTTCTACCTTGCATGAATTGGCATTGTTGCAATATTTACCTGATCTTGCACTGAAATATAGTGAAGAAATTAACCAGAAGATTCTACAATTGTCGAAACTCATTTCTGCCCAAGATTTGCAGTTGTATTATCAAATTGCCTGTAAAGGTCGAGCTGAGTTGCAACTTGCGGTGACGCAAGAGCAAGGCTTTGAAATGACGGTGTTGCGTTTACTGGCGTTTAGACCGTTGAATTTGAATGAAGTTATCGTAACTGCAACACCTGTTACGCAACTTACAGCGCCTGAAGCGCATCAGCCTGTACAGGATTCAAGTACAGAAAATCAGTTTGCAGTTCAGCAAGAAGCGGTTAGCGTTGAACCTGAACCTGAACCTGAACCTGAACCTGAACCTGAACCTGAACCTGAACCTGAACCTGAACCTGAACAGCGCAATCAAAATCCTCATCTCATGGTGTTTGATGCCGAGGAGGGGCAGTTAATTGGATTAGATGTATCAGCGCAACAACAAACGATTCAGTCGAATATCGTTGAGGCGGATGATGTGCTGGTTTTTCCTGTTGAGCAAAATCCTCAAGTACATCTGAAGCAGCCTCAAGCTGAACAGGCACTTGATCTCATCGCAGAGCCAGTGCTTAAAGCTGTTGTTTCGGAACCGATTGTGGTCGCAGATCAGCCTGTTGGATCGCCAATACAACAGCAAGATTTTGGGCAAACAGATTTGATGCCTCAAGATATTTTGAAATTGCGTGAGCAGGTTTTGGAAGGTGAGTGGAATTTGGAGAAGTGGGAATACTGGTTTAGAACCAGCCAGCTTTCACCTGCTGTTCAAGAGTTAGCTCAACATGGTGTGATGCAAGGACAGATTAACGGCACTTCTATTTTCCTGATTCCTCAAGAATATGAAGGCATGTTGTCGCAATTGCAGCATGGTTTGGAGGATGCATTAAAAGAACAATGGCCACAAACGCTGTTCAGTGTTCAATATGGTGCTGTTAATTCCAATACGCCTTTAGTTATGCAGAATGAGCGTAAAGAAAGAGCTTATCATCGGGCGATCGAATTATTAAGCAAGGAATCTACAATCAAAAGCCTAGTGGAAACTTTTGATGCAGAGTTACATAACATTCAATTGAAATATTAACGATTCTAAGTAAGATGCAAAACGGAAACGTTTTGCCTCTATTCATTTATACGGTCAGCAGCAAATATTCGAAGAGTGTAGAGCGCATTGCATCTGGAATTGCTGTGCTTTTTCGACTTTCTCTGTCTACAAAGACATGGACAAAATGCCCTTGAGCAGCAGCTTCGTACTGACCTTGTTTAAAGATCGCCAGTTCATATCTAAGTGATGAATTTCCAATTTTACCAATCGCTACACCAACTTCAATGATTTCTGGAAACGACAGTTCCTGTTGAAAGCTACAAGCTGAATCAACTACTAAGCCAATAACTTCACTGTTGTGAATGTCAAATCCTGTTTTTTGAATCAGTAATGAATTAGCTGCGGTATCAAAATAACTATAGTAGGTCACATTGTTCACATGACCATAAATATCGTTATCGGCCCAACGGGTTTGGATTGGAAAAAAGAATTTAAATTGTTCGCGTCGTTTTAAAGTTGGTTTGCTCATGCATAAATCGCCTGATAGATCTGTAATGCGTCTTGCTCGGTCATTTCCCTTGGATTGTTCTGCAACAATCTGGTTTGTAGCATTGCATCTTTTGCTAACTGAGGTAATTTCGCCTCAGGAATGTCTAAATCTTTTAATTTCAATGTTAACCCACTCTGGTCCAAATGATTCTGCATATGATCAATAAATAGATCACATAAACCATCTGTGCAACCTGTACTACGTGGATCTAACAGTTGCATAAGCTCTGCATAGTGCTGCTTGGCTTTGGGTGCATTAAACTTAAGCACTTCAATTAAAACTAAGGCATTGGTATGTCCGTGTGAAAGATGGAAATGTCCGCCCAATGGATAGGCGAGAGCATGGACTGCCGCGACTGGAGCATTAGCAAATGCTTGACCAGCAAGCATTGAGCCGACCAACATATTTTGGCGAGCTTCTAAATCAGCACCATTTTTCAACACTTTAGCTAAATTATGATTTAATAATTTCAGTGCATTTTGGGCTAACATATCTGCATAGAAGTTTTTTTTAACATTTGAAGTATAGGCTTCAATTGCATGTACCATCGCGTCAATACCTGTTGCAGCCGTGATATGCGCAGGTAAGCCTTGTGTAAAAGTTGCATCTAAAATGGCCACATCGGCATATAAAATTGGTGCTACCACACCCATTTTAGTGGTTGCACCTGTTGTGACAATTGAGATTGGTGTGACTTCTGAACCTGTTCCCGCTGTTGTTGGAATAAGAATGAGTGGCAAACGAGGGGATTTGGCTTGGTTTACACCATAGATTTCACTCAGTTTTTGCTGTTGTTTAGGGTGTGCGAGCAAGGCAATGATTTTAGCCACGTCCATGGAACTACCACCACCAAAACCGATGATCACATCAATTTGCTCTTGTGTCGCAAAATCAACAGCTTCTAATACAATATGCTCTGGTGGATCTGCTTGGATATCGGAATAAATAAGATACTCGAGACTAATCTGAGTCAGGATTTCTAAAATGGGTTGATGCAATTGATGCAGTATCATCCCTGCATCGGTCACAATTAATGCTTTTTGATAATTTTGTTGAGTAAGTACACTTTTAAGTTCTTGTATCGAACCTAGCCCCGAGATAATGTTGGGAACAGTTTGAAATTGAAACGGGTTCATACATACATCCTTATTTTTCATCATAAATACATCATTTTTATATCAAGTGAGTATAAGTTTCACTGTCCAAATAAATTAACATAACATGCTGTTAAAAAGTGTAGATTTGAAGCGATTCTGCCATTTTGAAAGTGTTATGGTGATGTCTGTATGCATGCTAAAGAAAATATTGGATCAATGCTTAGTGCGGAAGAAAGAGCTCATCTGTAGCCCTAAAGAGTAATTAATTAAATACTTCTGATGCAATAACTAACCATTCGAAGCAATAGGGTGCATTTATTTCAAGTTTGTGCATTGAAATTTCTTCATAAAGGTCTTTATTTTTTGTAAAGTTATGTTATAAAGTTGAGCTTCAAAATAAACCAAGTTTTCAATAACTTAAAATGTTAAAATATGAAAAAAGTATTATTAATTTTCATTACTATAGGTATAGCTGGTTGTCAGCAATCCAGTTTTGGAGAGTTGGTGGCGAGAAACCATTTAAAAGAGGCTAATCATAAGATTGAAGCCTTCTTAAGAATTCTCAATAATCATAAAGCTGAAAGGGTCGATCAGGAAAATATCCTATGTTTACAATATCCCAAGATTTATAAGTATGAATACTTGCCAGCTATTCTAAGACTTACAAAGTTAAAAAAATTAAATGCCAAGAATAAAGAGCAATTATTAGTTGATCTTAAGGTGACAATGGATTCATACAGTAAGAAACTTGAAATAGTTTGTGAGTAACATTATGAATCTACTATTTGATCACAGTTTCTTTTAATTAGTTTAAACTGACACATATTCTTAATTCCTAAACTGTAGATATTGATAAACAATATTCAATATTGATCGTTACTATTTCCTTTCAAATCAAAGCAATTTTTGACAAAATACCTGATGTCACAATGGTCAATTCACGTATGATCACATCTAAGCAGTTTGCAGGAATTTTGTATGCAATATTTATATTTTGTTAAAAAACAAAATCTTGGAATATTTTTTTAATGGAAACACCATATAGGGTTCTATGCGTTTGCTTAGGGAATATTTGTCGTTCTCCCACAGCGGAAGCAATTCTCAGACATTATTGTGATGCGCATGGTTTAAATGTATCTGTCGATTCGGCGGGTACGAGCAATTACCACCCAAACAAGGCACCTGATGCGCGAAGCCAGAAACATGCGCTACAGCGTGGCTATGATTTATCGGGTTTACGTGCCAGACAAATTCGTCTTGAGGATTTTATTGAGTTTGATCTGATTCTGGCGATGGACCATGAGAATTTTGACGATATTCAGTCCCTCATGTCGAAAGCGGTACGCCAGTTTGGTGCGGAACAGATTCGCGCCAAAATCGCATTGATGAGTGAGCATGATCCTCATTTTAACCAGCAGGCAGTGCCTGACCCTTACTACGGTGGATCGGATGGATTTGATCGAGTACTTGATCAATGTGAATCTAGCAGCCAAGCATGGGTTAACATTTTTAAAAAGCAAATGAAAGTAGGGTAATAGGATTTAATTTAATATGCAGGTACAAGCACAAGTTCAGCTTAAAAACTTAAATACATTAAATTTGAGTGCTATTGCTTCGCATTATGTTCAAATCAATCATCCTGATGATGTGATCGAGGCATTAAACTTTGCTGAGCAACATAATTTGAATGCTTTGATTTTATCTGGTGGAAGTAATGTGTTATTACCCCAACAGATTCAAGCTTTGGTGTTGCATTTAAATATACAAGGGATAAATGTTCTCGCTGAAGATGAAAATACCATCACAGTAAAAGTGGGTGCTGGGCAAGTATGGCATGACTTTGTGTTGTACAGCACTCAACAACAATGGTTTGGTTTGCAAAACCTCGCACTCATTCCCGGCTTAGTGGGTGCATCACCTGTGCAGAATATTGGTGCCTATGGTGTTGAAGTTGGTGAGTTTATCGATTCTGTTCAAGTCTATGATCGTCAACTAAAAGTATTTGATTCTATTTCAGGTTCGGACTGTCACTTTGCTTATCGCCATAGTATTTTCAAAGACTATCCAAACCGCTACATCATCGTCAGTGTTACTTTCAAACTATTAAAAAAAGCTGATTTGAAGTTGAGTTATGGTGATCTTAAACAAGCTGTTGGAGAGGAATTCACCGCTGAAAATTTACAAAATCAGGTGATTCATATTCGTCAAAGTAAATTGCCCGATCCAAAAGAATTTCCAAATGTTGGAAGCTTTTTTAAGAATCCAATCTTGACTGAAGCTGAATTTGGCAAAATTGCTCAACATTTTCCAAATATTCCCCATTATCCTCAAACACATAGCAATGTTAAAGTTGCAGCGGGTTGGTTGATTGATCAAGCAGGTTGGAAAGGTAAACAACTTGGTTCTGTTGGAATGTTTGATAAACAGGCATTGGTGTTAGTGAATTATGCAGATGCGACATTAGCTGATGTTAAAAATACCTATCAAACTGTACAAAGTGATGTAAAACAGAAATTTAATATTCAATTAGAACCTGAACCAGTGTTGTATAGTGAGCAAGGCTTAATCCAAGCGCATCATGTATAAGGAATTTTATGGGTAAAGTACATTGGATGATTGGCTTAGTACGAATCATAACTATATTTTTCGTGCTATTAGGCTGCTCTGTACTTTTTTTATATTCGCCATTTTATTCGCAATTGGTTGTAAAGGGACTAAACCGATTTGTACCTGTTGATGTGAATGAAGTTGCTGCACAAAGTCAGAAACCAGCTGCATTAAGCGAGCATGAAACTTTGGAGCCGGGGTCTAATTTGTGGATTGCGCGCCAAGCTTATCTCAAGTTAATGGAAAAAACATTTCGGTCTGAAAAACCTGAAGATTTAAGATTAATTCAAGCACGTTATAAATTATTACAACAACTGATTACCGAAGAGCAAGAACGTGAAAATGTAGCAGAAAACCAGCAGACCAATATTCCATTAATGGCAGAGAAATCAGAACAGGAACAAGAGAGTTCTGCTGTAGCAGCAAGTACGCCAATGGATTTTTTACAGTGGAATACGCCTGATAATCAGGCTTTAATGGGAAAATATATTGCTTTTTTAGAAACATATCCTGTTGAGTTACCTGTTTATTCAGATGAAAAAGACGAGACAAATAAAGATTTAGTTGATCTGAAGAAGAACAAGGATGGAATGAACGAGTCGCAAGGATTGTCTCAGCCATATGCAATTGTTGTTTTAGGCGGTGGCTTGACACTTGGTGCAAATGGTAAAGATATTGTTGTAAATAACTATACACGTCTTCGATTGGAAAAAACTTTGCAAGTCGAAAAGCAATATCCTCTTCCTATTGTTTTAAGTGGTGTTGAAGCACCTTATATGCAAGCTTGGCTGAAAGAACACGGCATAGAAGCGAAACTTCTAGAAAATAGAAGTATGAATACCTGTGAAAACTCCAGATTTAGTTCATTATTACTGCAAAAGAAAGGTGGCGCACCGACAGTCATTCTCATCACAGATGAATATCATATGCCACGAACAAGACGTTTATTTGCACTCAATGGAATTGAAACCGTTCCTGTGATCGCACCGATGCCAACAACATTGACAGACTGGCGACCAAGTGAACAAAACTATGATCACAGTCGTCGTGCTAACTATGAATTGCTAGCAACGATTCGTGATACGCTTTTTGGCTCAAGTGATTGTCGAGAGATACCATAATATGTCCAATATTCCATTTTTAAATCCGACAATACTTAAACAATTGGATTTACCTATCCCCAATAGAGAAACAACGCCTCAGCTTTTAGAGCCGCTTGATTTATCAAAAATAATAGAACCTTCAAAAGCACTACAAGCCTATAGAAAGCTTTATGGTTTAGATTTACTTGAATGCGAACACTGGCAAGGCTATGTTGAAATGCCATTATTTCGTTTACATGTACAAGTATTTCAACCTCAACGTGAAAAGATTTTAGGTACGGTATGCTTATTACATGGATACTTAGAACATAGTGGTATTTATCAACCCATTATAAAAGAAATTCTTGATCAAGGATTCAGTGTTATTACATACGATTTGCCCGGTCATGGATTAAGTAATGGTTCACCAGCAAGTATTCAGAATTTTGACCATTACCAGCAAGTATTGCATGCAGTTTATGATGTTGTTCGTAGTGCTAAACAACTACCAAAACCATGGTTAGGAATAGGGCAAAGTACTGGTGGTGCGATTTGGATGCATCATTTACTTGAATTTGCTGAGCGTAGAGAAGATCCGATCGTTAATCGAGTGTTGCTCTTATCGCCATTGATTCGACCTGCAAAAACAGCTTGGTGGCATAATTCTGTTGGCTTAGGAATTATTCGTCGGATAAAGAGCCAAGTACCACGACATTTCCGTCGTAATAATCATAATCCTGAGTTTTTAAGATTTATTCGCCTAACTGATCCATTACAGCCTCGAATGATGGGGATGGATTGGATTTTAGCAATGTCCAAATGGATGTTAGAAATGGAACATCGACCTGCATGTCGTATTCCTGTATGGCTTGCTCAAGGTGCACTCGATCAAACGGTAGATTGGCGTTATAACATTGAATATATTCGCCGAAAATTTAGATTACAGACCTTGTTAATGTTGGAAGAGGGTTCACATCAATTGATTAATGAGCGTGCAGATATTCGAGCTGCTTTGACTGGATTGATTCCTGCATTTTTACATGCAAAACCAAATCACCACTATTACTAGTGGTGATTTTTTATAGCTTAATCATTACTCGAATTAGAATGTATTAGCATCTGCCAATTTCCACATTCTATGTTTCCTTGGAATCAAATGACGAATGGTGGTAGTCCATTTGTGATGGTTGTTTGCATCACTTAAAATTTATTTTTATCGCAAGGCAATACATCTTGTTGTGAATGATAGCTGTTGATCTATGTAAAAGGCGCGTGAATTGTTTCAATCTTTAAGTATCCAGACCCGATTGGGAGGTTTCTACCTGTTCTACTATTCCATAGTGGGTACATTCATGCCTTATTGGAACTTGTATCTACAAGATCAAGGTTTTAATTATCAAGAAATTGGTATTTTGTCTTCAATTGCGATTATTACTCGTTTTTTTGCACCGCTGATTTGGGGCTGGATTGCTGATAAGTCAGGCAAACGAATGTTGCTAGTGCGTATTGCAACATGGATGGAAGCCTGCATCTGGTTTGCCATTTTTGTCATCCCGAATAGCTTTCAATCTGTTGCACTACTTATGCTGATCTTTAGTTTCTTTCAAAATGCAATTTTGGCGCAATTTGAAGGCGTTACTTTATTCTGGTTGGGGGATAAACGCGCAGAGCTTTATGGAAAAGTTAGAAAGTGGGGATCTGTTGGCTTCATATTAGGCGTATTCATTATCGGAGCTTTATTAGAAATTATTCAAATTTCAATGCTACCTATTTTACTTCTAGCGATTTCTTTTTTAGCTTTTTTGTGGTCATTTACCATTAAAGAACCTGAACATGCGCCAAGCTCGCAAAAAAAACTAGAATCTATAATACCTATTTTAAAACGACCTACTGTAGCTGCATTTTTTACGATTGAATTTGTTTTATTATTCTCACAAGCGCCATTTTATAGTTTTTATAGTAATTTTTTAAAAGAGATTGGATTTAGCACGACACAGATTGGAACGCTGTGGGCAACAGGCGTAATTGCAGAGATTATGATGTTTGCCATAGCGCAAAAAGTTTTCTTTACTCGTTTCTCTTGGCGGACACTAGTTGCAGTATGCTTGATTTTGACAAGTTTACGCTGGTTTTTAGTTAGTATATTAAACACACATTTTTTGGGTCAGTTATTTGCTCAATGTTTACATGCCTTTAGTTTTGGATTATTTCACTTAATTGCAATGAAAGTGATTTTTCAAAATTTTTCAGCTGAGCAACAAGGGCGGGGACAAGCACTTTACAGCACCATGTGGGGGTTAGGGGTTGCATCTGGAAGTTTATTAGCTGGGCATTATTGGCAAGTGTTTTCAGGCGCAACAATTTTCTTATATGCAAGCGGTATTGTACTCGTCGGTTTGTTTTTAGTATTTTGGCTGCCGAATCAATTGGAAACGGCAGCTAAAACTTAGGTTAGAGTTGAATATTCTGATATTGAGACATCCATGGTTGTGTTTGTTCTAATTGTGCTGCAAGTTGCAATAAACGATCTTCACGTCCAAAAGGTGCAATAAATTGGCTGCCTAAAGGTAAGCCATTTTTGTTCCAGTATAATGGGACTGACATGGCAGGTAGACCTGTAACATTTGCTAACTGCGTAAAAGGTACCCAACTTAAATTATCCTGTACCATTTTTTCAACTAATTTACCTTGTGCCAGATAGTGCGCTTTTCCTACTTTTAACAGTCCTTTCAAGATTGGTTTTTGCCAATTAGGTGTAGCAACTTCCCCATTTTTAGGTGCGACTGATGCTGTTGTTGGGGTTAAATAAAGATCATATTTTTCAAAGAAAATGTTCATTTGAGTGCTATAAAGCCCCCAATTATTAAGCGTATGAATATATTCTGTTGCGGTTGTCTTGGCCCCAAAAGCAGCGAGGGCAATAGAATCTAATTCGAAATCATGATCAGTTGCACCTGCGATTTGTTTAATTTGTGCCTGCATATATGAGAACTGGCTGAACCAAGTCGTTACAAAGTCTTTTCCTAATGCTAAACCATCTATTTTTGGACGATCTTCTACAACAATATGCCCTAAAGATTCCAGTAACTTAGCGGTTTGTTGAACAGCTTGAATCGCGTCTTTAGAAACTTTTGTTCCAATCGGTGATTGAGTATTAAAAGCAATTTTGAGTTTTCTTGGAGTCTGTTGAATGATATCTAAATATTTCTTTTTAGGTGCTTCTATTCTAAAAAGTGAAGTTTGTTCTGGACCTTGAACTGCATCGAGCATGGCAGCACTATCGCGAACTGTTTTGCAGAGAACATGTTGCATGGCAGCACCATGCATTGCTTCACTGTATTGTGGCCCCCAAGGTGTACGACCACGACTCGGCTTTAATCCAAATAAACCACAATAAGAAGCGGGGATACGAATTGAACCGCCACCGTCACCTGCGCCAGCAATCGGGACGATTCCACCTGCAACTGCAGAGCCTGATCCACCAGAAGAACCACCACTATTGTGTTTTAAATTCCACGGATTGTGGCAAGCCCCCCAAGCATCGGGTTCAGTAATTCCTTTGATACCAAACTCAGGCGTGTTCGTACGACCAAAAGTGATAATCCCTGTTTGTTCCCAGCGGTTTACGATTTCAGCATTAAAATCAGGTGTATAGTTAATTTTTTTTAGCGCTTGGCTACCATAAGAGGTTGGAATACCTTGATATTCTTGGAATAAGTCTTTGACTAGAAATGGAACGCCTGCAAATAATCCAGAGAATTCTTGCTGTGTGCGCTGCTTCGCTTGCTCATACATTGGAATAATAATGGCATTTAGCTTTGGATTGACTTGATCTGTTCGTTCTAATGCAATTTTTAATAATTCTGAAGGATGAACTTGTTTGCTTTTGACCAGTTCTGCTAATCCTAAACCATCATATTGCACGTATTCAGAAAATTTCATGGCTTTTATCCTTAAAGCTAAATCTTTATAATGTAAATAAAATAACTGTAAATCTAGAACTAGCATACCTGAAAAAATGCCATAACAATCAAATAAAGTTCAAGCTAAAAATATTGTGTTTATATGGTTATGAATGCATGTTTTTCTCAAAAAATATGCTAATTTAAAGCCTTGCACCGTTTAGATTACGACTTAATTAAATCTATGAAAAATATTTATATTATTGGATTATTATGGGCTTGCTCAACATGGACTATGGCAGACACGGTCGTAAATGAAAAAGCAGTAACAGCACAACAATTGGCTAAAGCAAATGCGATTCGGGTAATAACTCGTCCTGAAATCATGGGGCTATGGGGAATGGAAATTCCCAATAATAAGAAGTGTGTCGAATACTATAATTTTCGTGGAATGAATGAGGTCGTGATTAAGAGTAACCAAGAGTGGTCTTATGGTTTATATGATTATCAACCTTCAGAAGATCATAAAGAGCGTTTACCTGCATTAGTTTTACAGATTAAGTATGACAATAATCAGATGGATTGCTCAGGTCAAACACTAGACCAAACTGGTGAAGTTTCGCAATATTTTGTGAAGTGGGAAAATGATAACACTATTAATTTTTGCGCCAATGAAAAAGGCGAAAAATGTTTTGCGACATTACGCCGTGTGCTACCTTAGAAAGATTGAATAATAAAAAGCCTCTTAACTTAGAGGCTTTTTTATTTATGCTTTTTCAGCTTTGGGTTCAAGCTGTTTTAGTAGATGCTTCTCTAGATAATGAATATCCATAGCTTGTTCACAGAAGTTTTTGTCCTGCAAAATAAGATCTTTGTGCAATGGAATATTGGTTTTGATTCCAGTCAAAATCATTTCATCTAAAGCTTGACGCATGCGAGCTAAAGATGTTTTGCGATCTTTACCATGAGCGATGAGCTTTGCAATCATCGAATCATAATACGGTGGAATACTATAGCCTTGATAAATATGAGAATCTAAACGAATACCTGCGCCACCTGGTGCATAGAAATTTTCTATTTTACCAGGAGAAGGTAAGAAGGTGGTTGGATCCTCAGCATTGATACGGCATTCAATCGCATGACCTTTTACTTCGACTTCATGCTGTTCAATATTTAAACCTAAACCAGCCGCAATCCGCAGTTGTTGTTCAATAATATCAATGCCAGTAACCATTTCAGTTACAGGATGCTCAACTTGAACACGAGTATTCATTTCGATAAAGAAGAATTCGCCTTCTTCAAATAAAAACTCAAAAGTTCCAGCACCACGGTATTGCATCAACTTACAAGCATTGACACATGCTTCTAAAATATCAGCACGTGCTTGTTCTGGTAGATTTGGAGCAGGTGCTTCTTCTAACACCTTTTGATGACGACGTTGTAAAGAACAGTCTCGGTCATATAAATGGATTGCATGACCGTTACCATCACCTAACACTTGAACTTCTACATGGCGAGGTTTCTGTAAGAAGCGCTCCATGTATACAGTATCATCACCAAACCACATCTCAGCATCACGTTGTGCAGCTTGAACTGATTCAAGCAGGGTATCGACACGCTCGACAATACGCATACCACGACCACCGCCGCCTGATGCTGCTTTGACGATCAACGGGAAGCCAATTTCTTTTGCTTCAGCAAGTGCATTGTTAATCGTTACAGCATGGTCACATCCAGGCACGGTGGGTACGCCAGCCTTTTTCATGGCAATAATCGCGGATACCTTGTTACCCATAAGACGAATGTGTTCAGGGCGAGGACCAATAAAAATAAAACCTGAGCTTTCTACAATTTCAGCAAATTCAGCATTTTCAGACAAAAAGCCGTATCCAGGATGGATAGCATCCGCACCTGTAATTTCTGCAGCAGTAATAATTGCAGGAATATTTAAATAACTTTCACTTGTGGTACCCGGCCCAATACAGACAGCTTCATCAACGAAGCGTAAATGCATTAAGTCTTTGTCAGCATCAGAATAAATACCAACTGTTTTAATGCCAAGCGTTTTACAAGCTCGCGTAATTCGTAAGGCGATTTCACCACGATTTGCAATTAATACTTTTTGCAACATTAGAATCCCCAAATTAATTAGGCGCGGTAGCGGAAAAGTGGTTGACCAAATTGGATCACTTCACCATTTTTTACCAAGATTTCTTCAATCACGCCGCTTTTAGTCGCCTCAATTGGGTTCATGATTTTCATCGCTTCGATGATACCCAGTGTTTCACCTGCAGAAACTGTTTGACCTACATTTACGAATGGGCCTTCGCCTGGGCTTGGTGCAGAATAGAACACACCAACCATCGGTGACGTTTCTACGGCGCCACGAGGTGTTTTTGCTGCTGGAGCCGCAGGAGCAGAAGCACTAGGTGCTGCTGCCAAAGGTGCCGCTGCGTAAACTGGAGTAGGGCGAGTTAATGAGATGGATTGATCACCTTCCTTAACTTCAATCGCTTGTAAGTCAGATTCAATCATCAAATCGATGAGTTTCTTGATTTTACGGATATCCATGAGTGAGCATTCCTGAAATGTATAAATTAGTTAGAAGATTGAATTTTTTCGATTGCAAAATCGAGAGCAAAGGAGTAACCCTTCGCACCTAAGCCACAAATAACACCAATGGCTTTGTCTGATAAATATGAGTGATGACGGAATGATTCACGGGCGTGAACATTTGACAAATGAACCTCAATAAATGGAATCGCAACGCCAAGAAGGGCATCGCGTAGAGCAACTGAAGTATGAGTCAAGGCTGCAGGGTTAATAATGATAAATTTAACCCCTTCAGTTTGTGCTTGATGAATGCGATCGACAATCGCACCTTCCCAGTTGCTTTGAAATGTATCTAGTGTAAATGATGCTTGTTCGGCTTGAGTGGTGAGTTGCTGGTTAATATCATCTAAGGTCAGATAACCATAAACCTCTGGTTCGCGTTTTCCTAGCAAGTTCAAATTCGGTCCGTGAATTACCAAAATGGTTGAGCTCATTCAGCCTGCTCCAGTTCTAAATCTGCAAATGTTTTTTGCAAGATGTCTGCAAAGTTTGCTTATTATGGCACAAAATTCTGCATTTTTTCTTATAATTTCTTTTAATGGATGAAGAAAATTGCATACCAAGCATGCTGCATATAATGAAAACTTTGCAAGGAAATGGCAATGTTAAAATATGACAAATTTCAGGCTTATTTATTTTTCACTATTTTAAACTGAATTACCTTATTTCGTTCATGTAATTTGTGTAACTCGAAGGTCATGTAATTCATTGATTTGCTTTTTTGAAACTTAAATTGAGTTCTAATTAGTTCATATGTTTATTTCAAGCTATGAATATTTTTTTATTCTAAACTTTTGAAAAATATTTGTTTTAATTCTAATGGATTTTTTAAAATTAGTATAAACATACTTCTAAAGAGAGCAGTGGATGAAGCGTCGTGATACTGAATTATAAAAATATGCTAGTTTAGATTAATAATAAGCATTAGCTTCAATTTGACATTCGGTTCAAGCTCGTGGGTAGGGGGGTGATTAAATCGACGAAAGTGGCTTATTGGCAAAAAAGATGAATTGTGAAGTTTTGTATGGCTGCTAATGACATGAAAATGTCCGAAAAAGATAAATTGAATATAGATAGTATACCTATTACATAAGAGATCGCTCTCGATTGGCAGAATCTCTTATGGGTCTTTTCAAAGCTGTCTTTTTCACAAGACAGCTTTTTTTATCACGAGTTCTCTTATTTTGATGCTGCTAAATAAGTATCTAATAGTAGAAAACTTTGCGCTTTATTTTCGTAATCTATAGAACCTACAGGCAAATTGTTCCATTTTTGCATTTGCTGAAATAACCATTCAAAATCTGTACTTTTAGGTATAGCGCTACTTTTAACGAAGTTCCGAATTATATCTTGGATCGTATAATATTTTTCAACATGAATGCTTGGCGAACATTCAAACTGGATGACATCAAAATCAATTAAAAGTTGCCAGACAGGTTCAAAATCTTCTAACACACGTAACTCTTGTTGAGCCTGCAAGATTGCGCGAGTTAAGGCAATTAATGTATTTGGATGCTGTTGAGCCCACTCTTGCGTTACAGCTAGAACTTTATCCGCAACATTGGGAATGATGTCTTGGCTCGAACCGACAATTTGCGCTAATCCCGCCAATTCTGCCTGAGTATTCCATGGCTCGCCAACACAAAAACCATCAATTAAATGGTTATTTAGCGCTTCTACCATATATGGAGGTGGTAAGGTTTTGAGTTGTATTGAATGTGCCAGTTCAGAATCTGCTAATGCTAGCCATTCTCTTAAGCAATAATGATGGATGGAATGCTGGAAAACATGTCCTAAAGAGACCACGTGATTTTTTTTCATGTGTTCTACTAATTTTTTAGCTGATAGCTCTACAGCATCATATTTCTTTATATCTAACTGATAACACAGTTTTTGACTTAAACTTATAAAAGCTCGATTTTCACTGAGAACGAGCGGCGTTTGTAAGGGAATACCAATCTGATCATTGCCAATTGCGGCAGCAGGTAACATAGCAGACAAGCAATGTGCAGCATCGAGTAAACCAAATGCTAGTCGATCGCGTAAACTTGCCCAAGAAGCCTCTTTGATCAGGCGAACATTTAATCCTTCTTCATCAAAAAAACCGCGTTGTTTAGCCCAAAGTAGTGCTACGCAATCAAGTAAAGGGATATAACCAAGTTGCAATTCTGTTTTTTCTAAACTGCTCATTTATTCATCCTTTAGTTGATTGTTTAAAAGCTCTTGTGCATCGAGTAGACGACGTGCCATTTCACCGATGGTCATACGATGACTCATCGCATTTTTTCTTAATAATTGGAATGCTGTATCTTCAGTGAGACCGTGAAGTTGCATCAGTAAAACTTTCGCTTTTTCAATATCTTTTCGATCTGCGAGTTTTGTTTTTGCATCTTTTAGATCACATTCAAGTTTTTTATGCTTTTTATATTGCTCAATCGAAATATCCAGAATGGTATGTAAACGACTTGGATCGATACCATCAACAATATAGGCAGTGATGCCTGCATCAATTGCTTGTTTGATGGTGTCTTTGTCAGTGTTTTTAGTAAAGAGTACAGTGGGTAGGTCAAAGTTACTTACACAGCTTTCAATAACGTCACGATGTGGATGATCCATATCGAGCAAAATGACATCTGCTTGAAGATGTTCCAATTTGAAAATATTCAGGTGATCAAGAGTAAAGCAAGCAACAACATCAAAATCATGTTCAATTAAACAAGTTTTGATGTATTCAGCTCGGGCTTGATCATCATCAATAAGTGCGATTCTGAGTTTCGGCATAAGTATAAAGATCAAACGATAAGTGTGTGTGCATTTAAGACGATGCACGATGAATGTTGTTTTAAAAGCAAAATTGGTGCCATTGGAGTTATTCTTATTCGGTGCAATCGCTCCTTTAGCATCTACATTATGCGCTTTATTGTATCGTTCATTGATTTCAGAACCAAAGAAAATTTAGAACTATGTTTTAAAACTATAAAATGTATTGTTTTGGTGCGTAAAAAGAGTTCTTTTGAAGCAGAAAGAATTGTGCTTTAAAACAGGTCATTCTCATAAAGCCCTATTTTGTATAGGGGTAAAATGTAGTGCTTAAGCTATTTTTATTCATAAAAATCATTAAAAAACAATTATTAATATAATATCTTGCTTTGATTTATTAAAGTTGGCATAGCATTTGCTAAATATTTATTGAGTCAAAGACGACTTTCCAAAAAATTGTAAGACGGCCAACGATGTCCGATCTGATCTGTTTGTTCACACAGAGTGCTGTGTCAACAAAGCAATATACGTTCAGTATGGGAGATGGCAATGTCTTTAGATTTATCGGCAAAAAAAGCCACATCAATAAAGTTATTTAACTTTTCTGCACCAGCGATGCGGGCATTCCACATGAGTTGGCTTGCTTTCTTCGTTTGTTTCTTTGCTTGGTTTGCATGTGCACCTTTAATGCCAGTCATTGCAGGTGAATTTCATCTGACTAAAGATCAAATCGCAAATATCAATATCGCAGCAGTCGCAATTACCATCTTAGTCCGTTTGATCGTTGGTCCTTTATGTGACAAGTACGGACCACGTAAAACATATACCGCTTTGTTGATTATCGGCAGTATCCCCGTTTTTGGTGTCGCTTCTGCAAATAGTTATGAATCATTTCTGTTCTTTCGCTTATTAATTGGTGCAATTGGTGCGAGTTTTGTGATTACGCAATATCACACTAGCATCATGTTTGCTCCAAATGTTGTAGGAACTGCAAATGCAGCCTCAGCTGGTTGGGGTAATGCTGGTGGTGGGGCAACACAAGCACTCATGCCGTTATTACTATCTGCATTGGTGATGTTTGGTGTTGAGCAAGCATTTGGTTGGAGACTCGCACTAATCGTTCCAGGTGTCATGATGGTAATCGTAGGTTTCCTTTACTGGAAGTTTACTCAAGATTGTCCTCAAGGAGATTTCAAAGAGTTACGTGCTCAAGGTGTAGTTGTTGGTAGCGATAAAAAAGGTGGTCTAGCAATCTTAATGCATGCTGCACGTAACTACCGCGTATGGATTCTCTTTTTCTCATATGCAGCTTGTTTCGGTATCGAAATCTTTATCCATAACATCATTGCGATGTACTACGTCGAACACTTTAGTTTCGGATTAAAAGAGGCTGGTTTAGCAGCAGGTATCTTTGGTTTGCTCGCATTATTTGCCCGTGCATTGGGTGGGATTCTTTCAGACAAAGTTGCACTCAAAAAAGGCTTGGATGGTCGTACTAAAGTACTGTTTGGATTGATTCTTGGCGAAGGGCTTTTCTTAATGTTGTTCTCGCAAATGAATGGACCTGTACTCGCTATTCTCGTAATGACGGTATTTGCATTATTCACACACATGGCATGTGGTGCGACTTATGCGCTTGTTCCATTTATTGATCGTGAAGCGCTAGGTGGTGTTGCAGGCATCATCGGTGCAGGTGGAAACGTTGGTGCAGTGGCGGCAGGTTTCTTATTGAAAGGTATGTTGGATATTCAAACTTGTTTAATGGTTTTAGGTGGCTTAGTGGTCATTGCTGCGAGTTCGGTCATGCTTATCCGATTTTCGGTAGAGCATAAAGAAAAAGAACAACGTTTATTTGAACAAGCAATTTTAGAACGTGGCTCAGAACAAAACAGCGCAGCTTAATCTCAGATTAGATTTTAGGAGAAACACAATGAAATTAGTGATGATTGGTCACGGTATGGTGGGTCATAAATTCATCGAAGCCATCTTAGAGAAAGCTGATGATGAATTAGAGATAACAATTCTTGCTGAAGAACCACGTATTGCATATGACCGCGTACATTTGACTGAATATTTTTCAGGTAAATCAGCGAAAGATTTATCACTTGCTCGTTTCGATTTTGCCGATGCACATGGTATCGATTTAAGACTAAATACCAAAGCTATTGCAATTGATACAAAAGAACAAACAGTGACAACTAGTATGGGTGATGTCATCAGTTACGACAAACTTGTACTGGCAACTGGTTCATATGCTTTCGTTCCGCCAATTTCGGGCAATGACCGTGAAAACTGTTTCGTTTACCGCACCATTGAAGACTTGGATGCCATTCGTGCAGCCAGTTTAAATGCCAAAACGGGTGTCGTCATTGGCGGTGGTCTACTCGGTTTGGAAGCGGCTAAAGCTTTACGTGATTTAAATCTTGAAACACATGTAGTTGAATTTGCTCCACGTTTGATGGCGGTTCAGATCGATGATTTAGGCGGTAAAGTATTACGCCGTAAAATCGAAAACTTAGGTGTAAAAGTTCACACACAAAAAGCAACGCAATGTATCGAAGCTGGCAATAATGCTAAGCATGTAATGAAATTTGCTGATGGTAGTGAGCTTGAAACGGATGTGATTTTATTCTCTGCGGGGATTCGTCCACGTGATGAGTTAGCACGTTCAAGTGGTTTAGCGCTTGGTGAGCGTGGTGGTATCAAGATCAATGATTACTGCCAAACCTCTGATGAAAATATTTACGCAATTGGTGAATGTGCGCTTTGGGACAATAAAATCTATGGTCTCGTTGCGCCGGGCTATGACATGGCGCGTATTGCAGCCAAGCATATCTTAGCTGAAGAAACACATTGTTTCGCTGGTGCTGATATGAGCACTAAGTTGAAATTGATGGGTGTAGATGTGGCATCGGTTGGTGATGCACATGGTATGACACCGAACTCACTTAGCTATTTCTATGCTGATGAAGATGCATTGGTTTATAAGAAAATCGTTGTAGATGCAGATAAAACCAAATTACTGGGCGCAGTACTGGTTGGTGATGCTAAAGAATATAACGATCTTTTACAAATGATGTTGAATGGTATCCCATTGCCAGAAACACCTGAAAGCTTAATCATGCCAGGATTTGCTGATTCTGGTGCGAAAGCGGGTGGTAGCGGTGTGGATTTACTTCCAGACAGTGCAACGATTTGTTCATGTAACAACGTGTCGAAAGCAGATATTTGCCAAGCGATTTGTGATGGTTCGACCTCTTTAGGTGCTTTAAAGAAATGTACTAAAGCAGCAACAGCATGTGGTGGTTGTGCGCCATTAGTTACTCAAGTTTTAAAGTCTGAGTTACAACGTCAAGGTGTAACGGTTAATAACCATGTCTGTGAACACTTCCCATACTCACGTCAAGAGATCTATCACTTGGTACGTGTCAATGAAATCAAAACATTTGATGACTTGATTCAACAACATGGTCATGGTTTAGGTTGTGATATTTGTAAACCAATGACAGCGAACATTTTGGCATCGTGCTGGAATGACTTTGTATTGGAGCCAACGCACGCAGGTCTACAAGACAGTAATGACTACTACTTAGGAAATATCCAAAAGGATGGTTCATACTCTGTTGTACCGCGTATGGCAGGTGGTGAAGTCACGCCAGATGGTTTGATTGCTGTCGGTCAAATTGCTAAAAAATATAACCTGTATACCAAAATTACAGGTGGTCAACGTGTTGACTTATTTGGTGCTCAACTGCACGAGCTACCATTTATTTGGGAAGAGTTGAATGCAGCAGGCTTCGAGTCAGGTCATGCTTATGGTAAATCATTGCGTACAGTGAAATCATGTGTAGGTAGCACGTGGTGCCGTTATGGCGTAGATGATTCTGTTGGTTTAGCGATTGAATTAGAAAACCGCTACAAAGGCTTACGCTCACCGCACAAACTAAAAATGGCTGTGTCGGGTTGTACGCGTGAGTGTGCTGAAGCACAAGGTAAAGATGTTGGTGTCATTGCGACAGAAAAAGGTTGGAACCTATATGTGTGTGGTAATGGTGGAATGAAGCCGCGCCATGCAGAGCTTTTAGCTTCTGATCTTGATACCGAAACTTTGATCCGTTATATCGACCGCTTCTTTATGTTCTATATCCAAACCGCTGATCGTTTACAACGTACGAGTGTGTGGCGTGACAACATGGAAGGTGGTTTAGATTATCTTAAAGCTGTGATTGTTGATGATTCTCTAGGTCTTGCTGAAGAGTTGGAAAATCGTATGGCGCACGTGATTGGAACTTATCAAGATGAATGGCGTACTGCGGTAGAGAATCCTGAAATTCGTAAACGTTTCCAAACTTACATCAATGCAAGCGCAGAAGAGCAAGCTGATCCATATATTCAATTTACCGAAGTTCGTGATCAGATCCGTCCATTAAATGAAGCTGAACGTTCAGTTGATCGTATCCCGATGGTAGAAGCATAAGGAGAATCAAAATGACAAATTTAAAAGACATGAGTATGCTTCCAGAAAATCAATGGGTCGATGTATGTAACCTTGATGACATCACACCAAATACAGGTGTAGGAGCTCTTATTGCGGGTCAATCCGTTGCTTTATTCCGCGTAGGGAGCGAAAAACGTATTTATGCATTAAGCAATAAAGATCCATTCAGCCAAGCGAATGTTATGGCGCGCGGTATTATTGGTGATTTGCAAGGTGAACGCGTGATTGCATCACCTATTTACAAACAACATTTTAGTTTGGCGACTGGACGCTGCTTAGAAGATAAAGATCAAAAACTATTGGTTTTCCCGACTAAAATTGAAAATGGTCGTGTCTGGGTCGGAGCCGTACCACAAAAAACTTATATTACCAATAATGGAATTTCACAAGAGAAGTTAAAGCTTGTTCTGATTGGTAATGGTTTGGCTGGGATGCGTTGCCTAGAAGATTTGCTTGATATGGCGCCAGATCGTTATGAAGTGACAGTCATTGGTGAAGAACCTTGGGGTAACTATAACCGTATCATGCTGTCACCAGTGCTTTCAGGTGAGAAAACGATCGAAGATATTATGTTGCATCCTCATGCTTGGTATAGCGATAAAAGGATTAAGTTTATTGCTGATGATCCTGCGATAAAAATTGATCGTACTCGCAAGACAGTCCATACAGAAAAAGGTGAAACTGTTGATTATGACCGTTTAATTATTGCGACAGGTTCTAAGCCGTTTATTCCACCAGTACAAGGTGTTGACTTGAAAGGTGTGATTAGTTTCCGTGATATTTATGATGTGAATACCATGATTAAATATTGTGAAACTAAAAAAAATGCAGTTGTGATTGGCGGTGGTTTACTTGGCCTAGAAGCAGCGTATGGTCTGAAGCAACGTGGCATGAATGTAACAGTGCTTCATCTAATGGATCGTATCATGGAGCGTCAATTAGATGGTCGAGCAAGCCGTATGCTACGTCATAGCATTGAAGAGAAAGGCATCAAGATTATTACTGAAGCCAATACCGAAGCTTTAATTGGTAAAAATGGTCATGTCAGTCAGATCCGTTTAAAAGATGGTACTTTATTAGATGCTGATTTGGTGGTCTTTGCTGTTGGTATTCGTCCAAATATCACTTTGGCGCAAAGCGCTGGATTACGTTGTAATCGCGGCATTTTAGTGAATGACACTATGCAAACCTTTGATCCAAGTATTTATGCTGTGGGTGAATGTATTGAGCATCGTAACCAAACCTTTGGATTGGTGGAGCCACTTTGGGGGCAAGCATTTATTTGCGCAACCCATTTGGCTGAACATGGTAGCTTAACGTTTAAGTCTCCAACGGTACCAACTCAGCTTAAAGTGAGTGGTGTCGATGTCTTTTCAGCAGGTAATTTTGAGCCTAAAGAAGATTATGAAGACATCATTCTAAATGACGAAAAACGCCATATTTACAAGCGTATTATTATCCAAAAAGATAAAGTGATTGGCGCTGTTTTATTCGGTGATACCGAAGATGGTATGTGGTATGCCGAGTTAATTGCGGATCAAACACCTGTTTCGACATTTAGAAATAAATTGTTATTTGGTAAAGATTTTGCATTGAAAAAAGCAGGTTAATCTTACTTTGGTTTAGGAGGAATTTCTCCTAAACCAAAAAAACTCAGTTATTTAACTACTTTATGGTAGTCAACCAAAGATTCACAATAAAAGTTAAGGCGTAGATTATAAATTGGCTATTGATCACGGATCATACAATTTTAAGCGATCGAAACTTTAGTTAGGGCAAAGATGGAATAGGTAAAGGAGCAGTCATGAACAGTATTCAAAATTTAGAACACAGTCGCTCCGATCATGCACAAACACTCATTACAAAAACAACTTGTCCATATTGTGGCGTTGGATGTGGTGTTAATGTTGAAGTTCAACATAAAACACAAGGTTCAAATATTAAAGTTTCAGGAGATACAGAACACCCTGCAAATTTTGGGCGACTCTGTATTAAAGGGAGCAATTTAGCAGATACCTTAGGGTTGGAAACCCGTGTTTTAAATCCGATGTTGGGACGCAAACATCACCGTAATGTGACAACATGGGATGTTGCAATTGACAAAATTGCAACTCAATTTCAGGCATGTATTGAGCAATATGGACGTGACAGCATTGCTTTTTATGTGTCTGGGCAATTGCTCACCGAAGACTATTATGTGGTGAATAAATTCGTAAAGGGTTATTTAGGCACAGCCAATATTGATACCAATTCACGTCTATGTATGTCTTCAGCCGTGGCTGCGCATAAACGTAGCTTTGGTGAAGATATTGTACCTGCAAGTTATGAAGACTTTGAACATGCTGATATGGTGGTATTGGTTGGTTCAAATACAGCATGGTGTCATCCAGTTTTGTATCAACGGATTATGCAAGCGAAGAGTCAAAATCCTAATTTATTTGTGGTTGTTGTCGATCCACGATTTACGAGCACTTGTGAGCAAGCAGATTTACATTTGCCAATCTTGCCAGGTCAAGATGTGGCTTTGTTTAAAGGATTATTACAATATTTATATCAACATGGTTATGCTGATCATGAGTTTGTTGAATCTTACACAGAGGGGCTTCAAGCACTTTTAGAAGCGAATCGAACGGAACAAGATTTTAAAGCTGTTGCTAAACGCACAGGTATTTCAGAAGAAAAATTACAATTGTTTTTTGATAAATTTGCCACAACTGAAAAAGTAGTGACTCTTTTTTCAATGGGAGTTAATCAATCATCTCAAGGGGTGAATAAAGCCAATAGTATTATCAACTGTCATTTGATGACAGGTAAAATTGGTAAGCTAGGCGCTGCTCCATTTTCAATGACTGGACAACCCAATGCGATGGGTGGTCGTGAGGTTGGTGGACTGGCCAATATGTTGGCAGCACACTTGGATATTGATAATGCAACGCATCAAAATTTGGTGCAAAGTTTTTGGAATAGCCCAACCATTGCGACACAAGCTGGACTTAAAGCAGTTGATTTGTTTCAAGCGGTTGAAAGTGGAAAAATTAAAGCAATCTGGATTATGGCAACCAATCCTGTGGTAAGTCTGCCTGATGCTGATCAAGTGAAACGAGCATTGGATAAATGTGAATTTGTCGTCGTTTCAGATATTTGTTCCGATACCGATACCACGGCTTATGCTGATATTTTGCTACCAGCGTTAGGTTGGGGTGAAAAAGATGGAACGGTAACTAACTCAGAACGTCGAATTTCACGTCAACGCGCATTTTTAGCTTCACCAAAACAAGCCAAAGCAGATTGGTGGGCTGTTGCTGAAGTTGCAAAAAAACTTGGTTTTTCTGGTTTTGATTTTAGCAATGCGTGTGACATCTTTAATGAGCATGCTGCATTGTCTGCATATCAAAATGCAAGTTTAGCTGAACGTGATCAGGTAGAAAATTTTCGTTATTTTAATTTAAAAGGTTTAACCAATCTAAGTCTTGAAGAATATAACGAGTTAAAACCAACTCAGTGGCCTGTGTGGGAAAAAGGTCAGACGACATCGGTTAAGCAACTTTTTGGTCAAGGTGAGTTTAGTTATGCTTCTCGTAAAGCAAAACTTATTCCAACGGTCGCAATCGATCCCGTACACTCAATTTCTGAAGATTATCCATTAATTTTGAATACGGGGCGTATTCGTGATCAATGGCATACCATGACACGAACAGGTTTATCAGCAAATTTGACCACACATCGTGCTGAACCATTTTGTGAGATTCATCCAAACGATGCGCTTAAATTTGGTATTCGCGATAAAGGATTGGTCGAGATTCGTTCGGCATGGGGAAGTTGTGTATTACGTGTGACATTGGCTCAAGGTGTTCGTCGTGGACAAATCTTTGCGCCGATTCATTGGACAGAACAAGTTGCCTCAGATGCTCGGATTGGTAAAGTAGTTAACCCTGTTGTGGATGCAATTTCAGGTGAACCTGAGTTTAAGCATACGCCAGTATCGATACAGCCTTTCCATACGACTTGGCAAGGCGTTTTATATGTTCGAGAAGGGTTCGAACATCAAATTAAACCATCTTTACAGACTTGTGCTTGGTGGACAAAAATCAAAACTGCAAAAGCAATGCGTTATGAGCTTGCCGATCGACACAGTATTGATCAAACTCAAAAAAACTTAAAAACCTTTTTGCCTTTTGTCGATGAAACATATGAATGGTTAAGTATTGAGGATATTTCATCGCAACTCAGTCATAGTATTGTACTCAAAGATGGGATTTTAATCGCAAGTCTTTATATTGCACCTGCTGAGTTATTACCAGATCGTGATTGGGTTGCAAGTTTATTTAAACGTGAGCGATTAAGTGCTTTGCACCGTAAAGCATTGTTGGCAGGTATGCCAATGTCTGCTGCTAATAATGATGGTCCATTGGTGTGTAGTTGCTTCAAAGTAGGAAAAAACAAGATTATTGAAGCGATCAAAACTCAAAATATCACGCATGAAAAGCAAGTCACTGCATGTTTAAAAGCGGGCGGTAACTGTGGTTCATGTTTACCAGAAATTCGTGGTTTGATTAAGACTTGTCAGTTGGAGGCAGAAGCATGACTATGCAAATTCCCGCTACAGATCTCGTGATCTTGGCGGGAGGACAGGCAAGACGAATGAATGGGATGAACAAACTATTGCAACAGTTTGATGATCAGATTCAATTGTCAAAAATTTGTCAACGCTTTAAATCGGAAGTTCAGCAGATATGGGTCAATAGTCATCGTGATAGCTCGATCTATAAAAGTATAGAGCCGACTGTTGAATGTTTTTCTGATGATCAAAACGGCTTTTTAGGGCCGTTGATGGGAATGAAAAGTGCATGGTCGCGTGTACAAGCAGAATATGCATTATTTATTCCTTGTGATGTGACTTATATCCCAAATCAAGTTTTAATTAAGTTGCATCGCGCACTACAAAAAAATCCACAAGCACTAGTGGCTTACGTTGCAATTAATGGAGATGCTTTATATCCATTTTGTTTATTAAAAAGAGAGAGTTTACCCATTTTAAAACAACAAATTTCCGCTGGTAAATTGAGCTTACGTGAATGTTTTAAACAGCTAAATTCTCAGCAAGTTATTTTGCAAAAGCAAAGTCTGTTTTGTCATAGCATCAATTCGCTAGATGAATTGCAGCAGTACCAGCAGATGAAATTTTTTAAACAATTGTTTATTTAAAATTTTAGCTTTAAGTTAATCGCACCAAAATATTTCAAAAAATACAAAATTGCTTTTAATTGGTGCGAATGGTTTTCGGTTGTATATTGAAATTTATAACAGTTGTGTGTTGTGAAGCGATAAATTGTTTTGTTAGATAAATAAATGCTCTCAAGATGGATTAGAGTAAAATATTGGAATAAATATTGCTTAAGTAGAGCAGTATGCTGCACATATACAAGCCTCGTCGCACATAACTTGTGCTTAAGTGTTCAGCGAATTCACAATATGAGTGCAAATGATGAAGCATGATATATCTACGAACATTCCGATCTTAGAAGATCAATATGGTCGTATTAAACGTAAGTTGCGGATTTCCGTGACAGATCGTTGCAATTTCAAATGTACCTATTGTATGCCTGAACATCCTGAATGGATGAAAAAACAAGATTTACTCAGTTTTGAAGCGTTGCTGCTATTTTGCCAATATATGGTGAAGCAAGGGATTGAAAATATTCGCATTACTGGGGGAGAACCTTTAATGCGGCAGGGCGTGGTACATTTTATACGTGATTTACAAGGTTTGAGAGATTTAGGTTTAAAACGTATTTCAATGACCACTAATGGACATTATTTAGCTAAATATGCTGAAGCCCTAAAACAAGCTGGATTAGATGATCTTAATATCAGCCTAGATAGTTTAGACCCAGATCAATTCAAGCAACTGACTAAAAAAGAACTTACTCCCGTATTAAATGGGATAGAGGCGGCAAAAAAAGCGGGGCTTGCTTTCAAAATCAATTGTGTGTTGATGAAAGGTCAAAATGATGATCAGATTTTGCCAATGGTAAAGTGGGCGAAGCAACACAGTATTCCATTACGCTTTATTGAGTTTATGCCTCTGGATGGTGATCAGCATTGGACTGATCAGGCAGTGGTCAGTGAAGCAGAAATTTTAGCGCAACTTCAGCCTTTTTATCAGATTCAAGTTTTGCAACAGCAGCATGAGCCCGCACGTCAGTATCAGTTAGATGGGCAATATTGTATTGGTATTATTTCTACGATAACTCATTCATTTTGCGGTGATTGTGATCGAATTAGATTAACAGCACAAGGTGAATTATATAATTGTTTATTTGCACAACAGGGTCTGAATATAAAGCCGTATTTACAAGCTGTGATTAAACAGAAACAACTAGCTCAAGATATAAATGATCAAGAGCTTGATCAGCAAATTAAACCTTATATTTGGCACAAAGCGAAAGGTTATCATGCGATAAAACACCAACAAGTACGCAAAATTAGTATGCATATGTTAGGTGGTTAGTTTGGAAAAAAGTGGTCTGGAGAGAATATGCAAACCATTGACATAAAAATAGAAGCTTTTGGTGCTATTGAACGGTTATTGCCAAAAGAGCTTGCATTTGAGTTTGCAGAGGATCAAATGGTTAATGATATATTAACGCATATTGTGACGCTTTATCCAGGTGCAAGTAGTGCGATGGAAAAGTGTGCCTGCGCCATTGGAGAGGATATCGTGACACGTCAAACCCCATTGGACCAGTCCTGTACTTTAGTGCTGTTGTCACCTGTTGCAGGAGGATGAAATGCGCGAATTTTCAAGAGTTCAAGATCAGGCTCTAAGCTTAGATAGTTTTGATCCAATACAATCATTTCCTGAATGTGGTGGTATTGATATTTTTATTGGAACTGTACGTAATCATCATGAAGGCAAAGCAGTTAAAGCATTAAAATATACTTCGTACACACCTGTTGCTGAAAAAATGATTCGTGAAATCGAACAACAAATCAAAGAGAAGCATCAGGTTTCTTATGTGCGTGTGATGCATCGAATTGGTTATTTAGATGTGAGTGAAACAGCAATCATTGCAATTGCGTATGCTGCACACCGCCGTGAAGCATTTCAAGCCTGTGAAGAAGCCGTTGAACGTGTAAAACACGAAGTACCAATTTGGAAAGAAGAGTTCTTTATGGATGGTACAAGTCAATATGTAGAAGGTTGCTGTATTCGTAAAGATACAGTCGAAACTGATGCTCATCTCCATAAACATGAGCATCACCACCGTCACGAACATGAAAATTGTGCACATGAGCATACACACGAATAAAGCGTTAGGAAGTAAAAATGAAAAATGTTGGGATGAAACCCGAAAGTTACCGTGTTGCAGAAGCACAAGCGATTTTATACGCCCCACCGCATTGTATTCAGCTATTGCGTGATGGAAATACTGAAAAAGGCGATGCTTTAAAAACAGCTCGTATCGCAGGAATCTTGGCGGCAAAACGGACTGATGAACTGATTCCTCTTTGCCATCCTTTACCGATTTATCGTGCTGATGTTGAATATGAATTACAACATGATCATGTTGTAATTCTCACGACTGTAGAAACCATTGGGCCTACAGGGGTTGAGATGGAAGCCTTGACTGCTGCGAGTTTGGCAGGATTAACCATTTATGACATGTTGAAGCCGCATTGTGAACCTGATGAATTATGTTTAGACCAATGTAAATTGCTTAAGAAAAAAGGAGGTAAGTCACATTTTAAACGGACTCTGCGTCAACCTGTTTCAGCGGCAGTGATTGTGCTTTCTGATACTGTTGCAGCAGGACGTAAACCTGATACCGCTGGCAAGTCCGTGGTTGAGACTTTAACCGAAGCAGGTTTTGATCCAATTCATTATCAAATTTTGCCAGATGAATCAGATCAATTGAAAGAATTGGTACTAGAATTGACAAAGTCTTATGCATGTATCATGACAGTTGGTGGTACAGGTATTGGTAAACGAGATATTACGGTTGATACACTTGAACCACTTTTAGAACGTAAATTAGATGGTCTGATGGAAGCGGCACGTTCTTTTGGCCAAAAACGTACACCATATGCAGCTATGTCTCGTGGCGTAGCAGGTTTTATTGATCGTTCCTTAGTGGTAACGCTGCCAGGTAGCCGTGGTGGTGCGAGTGAATCAATGGCAGCTATTCTACCAGCTCTGGTTCATATTTTTGATGTTTGCCGAGATTTACCACATCCGGGAGGATATGAATAATGTCTAGATGTGGTGCTGAAAAGGGTTTAATCAGTATTGATGAGGCACTTGAACTCATTCGAACTCAGCCCAAAACATTAACGACTGAGGTATTGGCTTTAGCCCAAGGTTTGAATCGTTATCTCGCTAAAGCAATCTATTCCGAGGTCAATCTACCTAGCTTTTCTCAAAGTGCGGTAGATGGTTATGCGATTAATAGTTCACTTACACAGCTTCAAGATGTTTGTTTTGATGTAATCGGTGAGATTAAAGCGGGTAGTGAACTCGAATATCAATTGCTTGATGGGCAAGCTATTCGTATTTTTACAGGTGGCAAAATTCCTGAAGGCACCACACATGTTGCTCGACAAGAAATTGTTAAAGTTGAGTCGGAGACAATTCGACTGATTGAACAGCTTAAACCACAGGCTGATATTCGATTTACTGGTGAAGAAGTTAAACAAGGTCAACTGCTTGCGGACGTTGGTCAGAATATCAATATCGGTGCACTTGCTGCTCTAAGTATGGCAGGTGTGCAAACTGTCGAGGTATTTCAACAGCCCAAGGTTGCTGTGGTTATTACTGGTGATGAGGTTGCTGAGCACCCTGAAGATTTACACGTTGGTAAAGTTTTTGATGCCAATGGGCCGTTATTGAAGGCTTGGTTCAAAGCTTATGGTATCGACGTCGAGATTCTACATATTGCAGATGCGGCGGAACAAGTCACAGCATGTTTCGAGCGATTAAAATCTTTATATGACGTCATTATTACCACGGGTGGTGTCTCTGTGGGGGATTATGACTTCGTTCGTCCATGTGCTTTTGAGATTGGATTTGAACAGATCTTTTGGAAAGTTAAACAAAAACCGGGTAAGCCATTATTTTTTGCAAAATATGAAGATCCTGACCATCATTGCTATTTATTAGGTTTACCGGGTAATCCAGCAGCTGTTTATGTGTGTATGCAGATTTATGGCAACGCTTTATTAGATACTTTGCAAAATCAACGTGAGCCTATGCAATGGTTTAGTGGGGTACTCACCCATGGACTGAAATCTGATGCACGTGAGCGATTTTTAAGAATGCATGCTTATTTTGATCAGGGACAGCTCAAGTTACAAAGCCTTGCGAAACAACAATCACATATGTTGAGTAATTTAATGCAGACCAATTGTTTAGTGCGTATTCCTGCAAATATTCAGTTAGATGCTGGACAAGAACTTTCAGGTGTTTTTATTCATAGCTAAGTTGTCGAATGAATTTAGATGAAATGATCTGTTTTTTTGACATTTAACTGAGTGCCAATATTGCATCTGATTGATCAGGTGGTTTAGTGTATATTTTATAGTGTTTAGTTTCTAAACGTGACGGTTCAATGCATCGATGAGATGTCTTCAAAGTTCTAAAAAATGATCAGGTGATAATAATGAAATGGGAAGAAATTGGCGATCAGCCATGTTCAGTTGCGAGAACGCTTTCTGTACTCGGTGATCGTTGGACAATGCTAATTTTACGTAACGCTTTCATGGGAATACGTCGTTTTGATGACTTTCAACGTAGTTTGGGACTGACCCGCCACGTACTTTCAGAGCGTCTTAAGCGTTTAGTCGAGCATGGTATTTTAACCAAAGTGCCTTATGTAGAACGTCAAGAACGTTTTGAATATCAACTTACCGATAAAGGTTTGGACTTGTATCCGATTATTCTGGCTATGGTGCAATGGGCCGATAAATGGATGGACATGGGTTTGGGAAAACCGATTGAATTTACCCATAAAACCTGTGGTCATAAATTTAACTCAAAGGTTGTTTGTTCAGAATGTAATGAACCCATTGATGTGAAAGAGGTAAAGGTCGCTGCTGGCCCAGGTTATTTTGCGTTTATGCAACAAAAACAAAATAGCGCCTGATAGATCATTTTCAATGATCTATAAACAATTGGCAGGTTTAGGCACGCCAGCCAAACGGCTTAAATGTCGGGCAACCAACCCTGTATTAAATCTTTGTTGTAATTCAGCATTATTGATTTCAGGACTAACCGTCTTCATCAAAAATTTAATCAGTGGACGAGTTGCTGGGGAATGCCCAAATTGTTGATAGAATTGACGTACGGCGTGGAGAATTTCGAAATGCCAAGCGGTCAGTTCTAGATCAAGTGATTGAGCAAGTTGCTGGGCAACTTCAGTATTCCAAATTGTATAATCGACCAAATGACCGTCTTGATCTAACTCTAATTGCATGAAATAGCCTAATTAACTAAAAATAATTTATTTTAAAGAAATACAGCGTTTGAATTGCAGAACTAAATCAGCGAATTCAGCGTATTCTATAATTTTGACCTCAGATTTGATTTCATCTCCAAGTAAGTTTTGCTCATTACTTAAGCAGTAAAGATTTGGATAAAGATCTACGATCTTTTTAGTTAGCAGTAAAAGCCCATCCCCCATGACTACAATCGTATCATGCACATGTGCCATTTGAGCTAACTCAATCCAGATTTTATCTGTGTTGTAGTAAGGGGATTGAATCAAAAATAAAGTTGAATTTTCCATGTTTCTGAGCTCTACCAATACAAAATATGATCGAAGGATTGAATAAATTCAGGCTGAATCTCAACAAACTCGATTTCTTGATCACTATTTTGCGCAATCGCCAAGTGTTGATTTTTAGTTTCAACTAAAATCGGGGTTAGATCATAGAACTCAAAACTGTCCACCATATTGGCAGCAACTTTGAAAGCTTGTTTGAATTGATCGAACTCTAATTTATTGTTCAATAAGCTCAGTGCAGCATCTTTTAATAATACTTTGACAGAAATACCAAAGGTTGCTAAAACCATAGTTGCAGACACGCTTTCGTTGATCTGCAAACTGGTTAAATTGGATTGCGTTAGGATGACGAGTACAGATTTCACACAATTTACCTTTTAAAAGCAACACTCTATTAATGAACTTAAACTAAAATTGAATTAAACGAGAACAGCTTTGCACAGCATCAGCTAGCTCTCCAAGCCCAACTAGCTCAAAACCTTGCGCTAAGTTGTGTTGTTGAAGTGAATGACGTTGGGCATTGCTTGCATCAGTGATTCCCCGAGCAAGGGCAGCACTGACACAGACAGGGAGTCGAATGCCAAGCTTTTGCCATTCTTGTTTTAGATTGCGTTGATCATCAGGAAACCACTGTAAATCATTCGCAACCTGAACACCATCTTGGTAAAAGAAGACACGAAAATCTTCGGACTTATTTCCTAATGCTTGAGCTAAACCAAAAGCATGCCAAGCCATAATTGAAGTAGGTGCAGAAGTTATTAACAGTAGTGTACTCATTGAACATTCACTATGGTCACGTAAGCAAAATGATGGACAGATTAAAAAGAAGGTAAGTATACAATGATTTTGGTGACAGGTGGTTTAGGCTTTATCGGTTCACATATTGCTTTGAGTTTATTAGCACGTGGGCAAGAAGTTGTTATTGTTGATAATTTAGCCAATTCAACTTTACAAACCTTGGAGCGCTTAGAATACATCTCAGGAATGTATATTCCATTTGTTAAAGTAGATGTGAGAAATACACCTGCCTTAAATAAAGTATTTGAACAATATTCAATCCATACTGTTATCCATACAGCCAGTTTTAAATCGCTTGAAGAATCTGTTCTAAAGCCACTGGAATACTACAATGATAATGTCAGCAGTATTATGAGCTTATTGAGAGCAATGCAGCGGATGGGAGTTAGAGAATTAATCAATATTTCTAGTTTGGCCGTATATGGGCAATCTAATCCAAGTGTAGTTGAAGAGACTGAGTTTAATTATCGCTACCCAAATCCATACATTCGATCTCAGCAAATGGTTGAAGATATTATTGCAGATACTTATAAAGTCGATCATGAATGGAAAATTATCAATCTCAGGTTATCCAATATTGTTGGTGCTTTTGAGCATGGAGTTTTAGGAGAATACGTAACTCAACTCCCTAAAAATATTGTGCCTTTAGCTTTACAAGTTGCAGCGATGCAGCGAGATTGTATCGAATTGCAGAATCAAGCACAGACAGAAGATGGAACGGTTGAAAGAAGCTTTTTACATGTTTTGGATGCTTGTGATGCAGTTTTGATCGCATTAAATTGGTTAAAAACACAAACTAGTTGTTTGGAAGCATTCAACATTGCACATCATCAACTCACATCTATACAAAATTTGATTGATGAAGTTGCGAGAGTCACTCAGACCGAAATTCAAGTGCAACCTGCTGTATATCAAAACCAAGAGTTAGCGCAATTGGGTGCAAATATTGATAAAGCAAAAAAAATATTAAATTGGGTTCCTAAACGTTCTCTATCACAAATGATTGAAGACGAATGGCGTTTTTATCGAAATACCTTAACAGGCAATTAAGATAATGATTCTTATTTACAATTTTAATGGCTTTGTTTAGGATAATTAAGACTTATCGAATATACATCAATATGAACTGAGTCTTCGCTAGCCAAAAGCATCAGTTTGCTTCAGCCCGTGAACATTTTAACCAAATAAAGCAGAGGTTGTTTATGCAAATGCGAATTGAACATGACACTATGGGCGAAGTTGAAGTTCCAAATGACGCCTTATGGGGTGCGCAAACGCAACGAAGTTTACAGAACTTTAAAATCGGTCAAGAACGTTTACCGCATGCCATGATTCGTGCCATGGGTTTGGTGAAAAAAGCAGCTGCAATCACCAACGCTGAGTTAAAACAATTACCTGAAGATTTAAGTCAATATATCGTTGATGCTGCTGAAGAAGTGATTGCGGGTCAATGGGACGCACAATTTCCGCTTGTCGTTTGGCAAACAGGTTCTGGTACGCAAAGTAATATGAACTGTAATGAAGTGATTGCCAATATTGCCAACCAGAAATTAGGTCAAGCATTAGGCGCACAAAAACCTGTCCATCCAAATGATCATGTCAACCGTGCACAATCTACCAATGATTCTTTCCCAACCGCAATCCATGTTGCCGCAAGTCTGCAAATCAATGAATTACTCATTCCTGCAGTGGAAAAGTTAAAAGCGACTTTAGAGCTTAAATCCAAAGAATTTGATGATATTGTCAAAATTGGTCGTACCCATTTGCAAGATGCGACTCCTTTAACCTTGGGACAAGAGTTCAGTGGTTATGTTTCGCAACTAGAGCATGGTCTAAAACGTTTGCAGCAAGCACTTGCAGGTCTTTATGAGTTGCCTTTAGGGGGAACCGCGGTAGGTACTGGCTTAAACGCACATCCAGATTATGCGGTGAAAGCAGCAGAACAACTGGCTGAATTTACAGGTTTACCATTTGTGACTGCACCGAATAAGTTCGAGGCTTTAGCAGGACGTGATGCGGCAGTATTTGCTTCTGGTGCATTAAAAACTTTGGCGGCAAGCTTAAATAAAATTGCCAATGACATTCGCTGGTTGGCAAGTGGTCCTCGTTGTGGTTTCGGTGAAATCCGTATTCCTGAGAACGAGCCAGGTTCAAGTATCATGCCAGGCAAGGTGAATCCGACCCAAAGTGAAGCCATGACCATGGTGGTGGCTCAAGTCTTGGGTAATGACACTACCATTAATATTGCTGGTGCATCTGGTAATTTTGAACTCAACGTGTTTATGCCTGTGATTGCTTATAACTTGCTGCAATCAATTCAGTTATTAGGCGATGCCTGTAATAGTTTTAATGATCATTGTGTGGTAGGTATTGAACCAAATCGTGAGAAAATTGATTATTTCTTGCATAACTCTTTAATGTTAGTCACAGCACTCAATCCACTGATTGGCTACGAAAATTCTGCCAAAGTTGCCAAAAAAGCTTATAAGGAAAACAAAACTTTAAAGCAAGTTGCAGTTGAACTTGGCTTAGTGACTGCTGAGCAATTTGATGAAGTGGTTAGACCTGAAAATATGGTTTCTCCGAATAGTAGGTAAATCGTATTGGTAGTTTAAAAATCCTTCTTTAACCTAGGGGGATTTTTTATGAGTAGTTTTTATAAATCGATCTGCGTACAATATGCTTTTGATTTACCTGATTGTTGCTTCATTATGCTCAATATTTATTTGACAGATACCAAAACCAATATCCAGTTTTCTGATCTTCCAAATGAAAATCCTGTTAAGTTTCTGTTGAATTTAAAGAAAATTTTTCCGAGCACCGCTGATTTATTGTTGCCAGTATTACCAGAAGACAATAATTTGGAAAATGTCACATGGGAAGCAACGTCTAAAGATTTCGAAGTATTTAAGAAATTATTGGAAGGTTGGGGTATCATTGAATTACGTTTAAGTGCCATTACCGCTTATAAAGATAAAAATTTTGCCAATGAATTGGTAAAAAAAGCTCAAGTTAGACGTAAGCAAATTTCCCAGAAACATCCTGAACTTTCGCTCATTGCTTTGGATTATATACTCATGCATGAAATTCATGCCTTGATTGATGCGGAATTAGTGATGATTGGTGAAAAATTCTATTTACCAACATTACGAGAACTCTGGAAAGGGCAGTTTTCAGATCAAGTTTTGCAATGTAAATTTTAATTTTCAAAAGCAGACTTCGAGTCTGCTTTTTTATACTTCGATTTATTTTAAATTGCTTAAATCTTAATCTACAAACAATTACAAGAATTTAGTGTCTGTATTTTTAAACGGCATATATATTGCTTATATGGATATAAATATTATTGCGGGAGAGAAGTTCTTCAATGAACTCGCCGAAGGAGCAACGACCCCGGAAACTCTCAGGCAGAAGGACTGTAATAATAGAAATACAATCTGGAGAGCAGTGCTCAACTTGTAGAAACATACGATAATTTTTCTTCTACGATTAACACTCACCGAAGGGGAAGGCTTCATGATTAATTGGTAATCATCTGCCAAAACTCTCAGGTACCATGACAGATGGGGCTAAGCATTATGAAATGTTATGCATTTCAAGGAGTTTGCTATGCCACATGTTGTTGTTATTGGTGCGGGGATTACGGGTGTAACGTCTGCTTATGAATTAATTAAATTGGGTTATGAAGTCACAGTGATTGATCGTCATTTATTTCCAGCAATGGAAACTTCATTTGCCAATGGTGGGCAGTTGTCTGCTTGTAACGCTGAGGTCTGGAATCAGAAGGCAACGGTGTTGAAAGGCATTAAATGGATGAGTAAGAAAGATGCACCTTTATTGCTCAATCCGTCTTTTAGTGTGCATAAGTATCGCTGGCTAGTCGAGTTTTTGACTCACATCAAGGACTATAAAGTAAATACAATTGAAACAGTTCGTTTAGCGTTGTTAGCAAGACAACGATTATTTGAAATTGCAGAAAAAGAGAATATTGCTTTTGATTTAGAAAAGCGTGGTATTTTGCATATGTACCATAGCAAAGAAGACTTTGATGTCGCAAAAAAAGTGAATGATGTTTTAGTGGAAGGTAAACTTGAACGTCATGCAATTACACCTGAAGAAATGAAGGCGATTGAGCCAAATTTAACTGGTGATTATTATGGTGGATATTACACAGCAGGCGATGCAACAGGTGATATTCATAAGTACTCTGTTGGTTTGGCGGAAAGAACGCAAGCGTATGGCGTGAAATATCGCTTTGGTTTGGATGTTGTTGATGTTAAATGTTTGCAAGATAAAGTGATTATTCGCTGTAAAAACAGTTCTGAGAATATGAACTCAACAACAGATGAGCAGACCATAATAGAAGCAGACTTAATCGTTGTGTGTGGTGGCGTTGGAAGTTACCAATTAGCCGATATGCTTGGTGATACTGTCAATGTCTATCCCGTAAAAGGATATTCAATTACAGTTCAGCTGAAAGATGAGCGAAGTGTAAAAAATGCGCCTTGGGTCAGCTTGCTAGATGAAAGAGCAAAGATTGTAACCTCAAGATTAGGCGTGGATCGTTTCCGTGTCGCAGGCACAGCCGAGTTTAATGGCTATAATCGTGATATTCGCGCAGATCGAATCCAACCTTTAATTAATTGGGTTAACCAAAATTTTGATATTTCAACTGAGCACGCTGTACCATGGGCGGGCTTACGTCCGATGATGCCAAATATGTTGCCTGTGGTGAAACAGGGGAAACATGCGCGAGTATTTTACAATACTGGGCATGGGCATTTAGGCTGGACTTTATCTGCCGCAACAGCGGTATTGATTAGCGAGGAAATTGCACAAAAATTCCCAAGCTAAATATAAAGAGCCGATGTGAAAACATCGGCTTATATTGCTTTTATTAATTAATCATACAAACGATAAATTCCTGTAAAACGTTCACAATCTTTTTGCCCACTTTTTATAATTAATAAGGCTTTTTGAAAGTCAAATTGGTACTGGCATTTTTTTTCATTATCAATAATGAGATTCTTTTGTTCGGGGGTCGTGTAGGCAAGTAAAGATAAAGTTTGAGTCTCCACACGATTATTGGGATTACGATAAGCAATTCCTTCGATTTTTAACTTATCTTTATCCAGTTGATGAATCTGAATGTGAACAGGTTGTTTGGCTAAATCACCATGTTCAAATTTTAAATAGTGTTGTGTAAGCGTCTGATTCATTGAAGTATAAAAGTTTAAATCATCTAAACGAACATCAAATTGTTGCTGATAACAATTTTTAGATTTGCATTGTTGGATTTGATTAAGCCAAAGTTTTTGTGTGTCATGTAGTAGTTGAATTGGAGCATCAGTCACAAGATAAGCGGTTAAAAACTTATTATTCAGCTTAGTTCGTTGGTCTTGATATTGCTTAGAGCAAATTTTTTTTTGCTCAGCATTCTGTGTTGTACAATTAATTGACGCAGCAAATACAAATGATGAGCAAAAACAACTCAATGTGATGATATAACCAGATTTCTTCAATTGATTTATTAAGGTGTTCAACAGCATAATCACTTATATGTTCAGCCTAATTTGCTCACTGTACTATAGCGAAATAGAAAGCCTGAATACAAGATTTGTTCAGTATATTGTAAAAGGAAAATCATATGGTTGCTCAAATTCGTATTGGACAAGGAATTGATGTACATGCTTTTGAAGAAGGCAATTTCGTTACTTTAGCTGGGATTAAAATTCCGCATACGCATGGTTTAAAAGCCCATTCTGATGGTGATGTGGTGCTGCATGCGCTGTGTGATGCATTGTTGGGTGGATTGGCTTTAGGCGATATTGGACAACATTTTCCTGACACTGACCCAGAATATAAGGGTGCAGATAGTCGTGTATTGCTTAAGCATGTGTATCAGTTGATTCTGGATCGTGGTTATCATCTCAACAATGCTGACATTACCGTGGCGTGTGAACGTCCAAAGCTCGCAAAACATAATTTAGAAATGCGCCAAAGTATTGCTGATGTACTTGAAGTCGATATCACTCAAATTAGTATCAAAGCAACGACAACGGAACAACTAGGATTTACAGGTCGCCAAGAAGGTATTTTAGCAACAGCAACTGTCTTAATTTCACATCAGGCAAGATGATGTACATTCATTAATGATTGTTCAAGTTCAAGTGTTGCTTTACGACCTTGCAGTTGTAAAGTAATATTATGAATTAAACCTGTCCAAGTCTCATTCGGTTCCCAAATTTCGTGAAGTAATGCTTGGGCTGTGGGCATATCCATATCCATATAAAATTGACGATATAAATACATCAAACTACTTACACGCATGTTTTTGGCACAATGCAGCCAAACAATTTCATTTTGAACAAGATGAGCAATTAAATCTAAAACGAACAAGCATTGTTCTGCACAAGGAAGATCCCAATCAATAGGAATATGAATGTAGTTTAAGCCTAAATCCAAGCAGATTTGGTCTTGTTTAGCTAAATGATTTTCTGATTTGCTCGTCGCAAGATTGATTACTGTACTACAGCCATATTCTTTAATTTGCTGTAATTGTTCAGCGCTTGGCTGAGCAGAACTAAATAAATGCTCGTGCACCAAAGAAAAACTAGGAATTTCAGAAAGTGCTTGTTCGAGTGAAGTCATAAGGTTCGCTGTACAATGATTGAAGTTCTCATTATATGAGAAACTTATTTTGAAAATGATGGCTTTACTATAAGTGTTTTTATTTAAGTGTTCAATTTAGATCGCAAAAATAAAAACAGCATCATGATGATGCTGTTTTCTTTAGCTATTTAGTCTTTCTTCAAATTCTCATTTAATAAGAATTCCATTAATGCTTTTTGAGCGTGTAAGCGATTCTCTGCTTCATCCCAAACAACAGCATTTTTATGATCCAGCATGTGCTCAGAAATTTCTTCGCCACGGTGTGCGGGTAAGCAATGCATAAATAAACAGTCTGGATGAGCCAGATCCATTAATTTTTCATTCACTTGGAAATCAGCAAATGCTTTTTCACGAAGCTTTTGTTCTTCTTCTTGCCCCATGCTTGCCCATACATCAGTTACGATCAAGTCAGCATTAACCGCAGCATCCTCAGCTTTATTGAACACTTCCACACAATCGGCAAATTCAGTCAAAAACTCAGGTTTTGGTTCATAACCTTCAGGTGCAGCAATTTTGAGTTTAAAACCCATCATATGTGCTGCCTCAATGTATGAATTACACATATTATTGCCATCACCAATCCAAGCAACCGTTTTACCTTTGATGCTTCCACGGTGTTCTTGAAAGGTTTGCAAGTCAGCAAGTAATTGACATGGATGGTGGTCATCCGTTAATCCATTAATGACAGGAACTTTCGAATAAGAAGCAAAACGTTCAACAATATCATGGCCAAAAGTACGAATCATCACGATATCAAGCATGCTTGAAATGACACGTGCTGAATCCTCAATTGGCTCACCACGACCTAATTGAGTATCGCGTGGAGAAAGGAAAATTGCATTACCACCAAATTGGCAAATACCGGCTTCAAAAGAAATACGTGTACGTGTACTCGATTTCTCAAAAATCATTCCTAAGACTTTACCTACAAATGGTTGAAAAACCGTATTTGCATGTTGCATGCGTTTCAATTCTTGAGCACGGTCTAAAATACGTTGCAACTCTAAAGTTGAAAGGTCTCGTAAAGTCAGGAAATGCCGAAGCGCCATAGTTACTCCCACAATAATTATTGAATAAAAACAATAATTAATTGTTATTTAATGGGTGGTGATAAAAAAGGAATTGACTACTATACTACACCCCAAAAAAAATGCAAAAGAATTAGACTTTTTGATGAGCTTTTAAGAATAAATCAACGGAATAATTAATATAATCAGTTATTTCAGCGTCATTTGCTGATACTTCTAAACCCATTAAAAGTCGCCACTCAACATCACGTAGAATTCCGAAATACATCATGGCAGAGAAATGAGGGTTAGAGCAGTATATTTCATTGAGGTCGTGTGCCTGACCTAAAGCAAATGCAATCGTATTCTGTATATTTAAAGCACATTGGTCATAAAAATATTGCGCTAATTGTATGTCTTTTTGAGTTTGCTCTGTGAACATGCGCATAAAGGCAATATTTTCAGGTTGAATAATATGTTGATAAAAGCGTCGTAATGTTTGTACAAGGTATGTTCTTAAATTATTTTGTTCTGAAGTGTATGGAAAACAAACACCTTTAAAAAACACTTCACGACGATAATCACAAATCGCAGTAAAGAGACCTTCTTTGTTGCCAAAATATTTATAAATAGAAGCTTTTGAGCCACCTGCATGATTGACAATATCATCCAAGGAAACCGCATCATAACCTTTTTCAAGAAATAAATCGGTTGCACATAGTAATAAGGCAAGGCGACGTTCTTGACCACGACGAGTTTGAGGTTGTTCGCAACTTGGGTAACAAATATCAGTCATTATATTCAATGAGTGTTGAGGCAATATTTTATTATAGCAAAAACCATATGTCTTGTATGGCTATGAGATTAGATCATGTATCTAAACATCTTAATGTAAAAAAGCGAGTAATGTGATCATTACTCGCTTTTATCGACTGTTTATGATTTATGCTGAACGCACTTCATCGTCTTCATCATCGTCTGTTGAATCCATGCCAAGCTCTTTAAGTTTGCGAGTCAGCGTGTTACGGCCCCAACCTAAAAGCTCTGCTGCATGGCGTTTGCGACCACGTGTTTGTTGTAGGGCGGCATTAATCAAAGTGCGCTCAAACATTGGTGTTGCGATATCTAAAATTTTCATTTCACCATTTTTTAACTTTTGAATCGCCCATTGAGCTAGTAGCTCATCCCAATGATGTACAGCAATTCTTTCAACTAAAGCTGGGCTTGTAACTGATGCATCATTCGTCGACTTCTGTATAGCAACTTGTTTTAGCTCGGCAGGTAGATCTTCTGGATAGACTTCACGCCCAGTAATCATGACTGTTAACCAACGACAAGTATTTTCTAATTGACGAACGTTACCTGGCCAAGGGAGTTGCTGCATATAGTCAGTTGTTTCTGTACGTAAGATTTTAGGACTAACACCTAATTCTTTACCTGCACGCGCCAAGAAATGTTGCGCAAGCATAGGAATATCTTCACTACGATGAGCAAGTTTCGGAATATGGATGCGAATCACATTGAGACGATGATATAAATCCTCACGGAAACGACCTTCATTGACCAGTTTTTCCAGATCCTGATGGGTTGCCGCAACAATACGCACATCGACTTTTACTGGAATATGTCCACCAACACGGTAGAACTCGCCATCAGCAAGCACACGGAGTAAGCGTGTTTGTGTTTCAAAAGGCATATCACCAATTTCATCAAGAAATAATGTACCGCCGTTGGCTTGCTCAAAGCGACCTTGATGCTGAGTATTTGCACCTGTAAATGCACCTTTTTCATGCCCAAATAACTCAGTTTCGATCAAGTCTTTTGGAATGGCAGCCATATTCAGCGCAATAAATGGTTTGGCACGGCGTGGTGAATGTTTATGCAATGCATGTGCGACAAGTTCTTTACCTGTACCTGATTCACCATTTATCAGAACCGTGATATGGGATTGTGATAAACGTCCAATGGCACGAAACACCTCCTGCATTGCAGGTGATTCACCAATAATTTCGGTTGATTGTAAAGGTGTCGTTGCTTTGGTTGCTTCTTGTTGTTGCAATTTATTGATATGTAAAATAGCACGATTCACTAATGCTAAAGCTTCATCGATATCAAATGGTTTTGGTAAATACTCAAATGCACCAGTTTGGTAACTTGAGACAG
The DNA here is from genome assembly GCF_024494585.1 of Acinetobacter sp. 5862. Classification (NCBI taxonomy): domain Bacteria; kingdom Pseudomonadati; phylum Pseudomonadota; class Gammaproteobacteria; order Moraxellales; family Moraxellaceae; genus Acinetobacter; species Acinetobacter sp. 5862. The sequence goes on along the minus strand of NZ_JANHGP010000049.1, from coordinate 24,072 downwards.
CAGATTCTAAATCAGAATGTGCTGTCATGATAATGACAGGTAGATCTGGATGTGTGTTTTTAACTTTAGATAAGAAAGTTAAACCATCAATTCCAGGCATACGAATATCTGTCAAAATGACATCGGGTGCAGCATCATGTAAGCGTTCGAGTGCTGTTTGTGCTTCTTCAAAGTTGGTGACGTCAAAACCTTCTTCTTTAAAAGTTTTTTCGAGTACCCAACGCATGGCACGATCATCATCAATTACCCAAATTTTATTTCGTGACACGGTCTGACTCCCAAGGTAAATATAAGCTAAATATGGTTTTTCCTGGAACGGATTGACACTCGATCATTCCGTTGTGTTGATGCATGATGTTTTGCGCGATACTGAGGCCAAGCCCTGTTCCCTTTGCCCGCCCAGTCACAAGAGGGTAAAATACAGACTCTAATATGCTTTCTGGAACACCTGGTCCATTGTCTTCAATATCAATTCTTATCGATGAGCGATTCAGAACACCGTTAATTGTGACTAAGCGTTGAATGCGCGTTCTTAAAATTAGCTCTGGTTCTGAATCGACAAAAAAATCTTTATTTTCAGTCATTGCTTGCACAGCATTTACGCTGATATTGAGCATGACTTGAATCAGTTGATCACGGTCAGCCATCACATCAGGTAAAGACAGGTCGTAATCACGAGTAATCTTAATTTTTTTCTTCGTTTGGTTCACAATAAGTGAACGAACGCGCTCTAAAGGTTCATGTACATTAACTAGCTCATAGCTTGGTAATTGACGTGAACCAAGCATGGTATCTGCGAGATTGGTTAGGCGATCGACTTCACTAATAATAATGTCGGTAAACTCACGATAGCTTTCATCATTTAAGCTGCGAGCAAGTAATTGTGTTGCACCACGAATGCCCGCTAGAGGATTCTTAATTTCATGTGCCACGCCGCGAACTAGTTGGCGTGCGACTTGATGTTGTTGTACTAAATTTTCTTCTTTAGAAATTTTCAACATCCGATCAATTGGATTGAGTTCGATTAATAAAAGTGGGTGATAACTTTTACCTGCATTTAGTTGTGAGACCGTATAATCCACATGGATTGGTTTAAAATTCACATTAATTACAGCTTCACGGCGTGTGTAATGTTGTCCGCTTTTTAATGTATTTAATAAAGCTTCATGTGTATTAAATGCATCGTCATGTGCATGAAGTAGATTGAGCACAGGCTGACCTGATGCGCGAAGTAAACTAACATCGAATAATGCTTCACAAGCCGAATTTAAATAAAAAATATTAAGTTTACTATCGACCAATAATATGGCAGTGGTCAGATTATCTACGAGCAGTCGATAGTCGATAGTGTTATGTTGATCCATTTGTGAATCGTCCTGTTTTAAAATGGCGCAATAAATATCAATATAGATGAATAGCCATTAACTTCTGAAATGTATTTAATGCAAAATGCAAGCCAACTTTGTATTAGCTAATTTTCAATAACTTAATTCATAAATAATGAGTTTATGCTGTATTTTTCACATAGATTGAGTTATTTCAATATTTTATCATGCTTTAAAATGGTGCGTTGTTAGGGTTTGTTTAAAATTTTGGTTGTATTTTGGTGCATTACACAAAGAGATGGCTTTGTAGCTATGCGGCAGCAAAGAAAAGTCATACAATACGCCGATTCAAGTGGAGCGCAGATTCATGAAGACCCCCAAAGTCGGTTTTGTATCTTTAGGTTGTCCTAAGGCATTGGTAGATTCTGAACGAATTTTAACTCAGTTAAAGACTGAAGGTTATCAAGTTGCATCAGATTACGACGGTGCAGATTTGGTTGTTGTTAACACCTGTGGTTTTATTGAATCTGCAGTGCAAGAGTCTTTAGATGCCATTGGCGAAGCCATGAGCGAAAACGGTCGTGTGATCGTTACTGGTTGCTTAGGTAAAGATGAAGATAAAATTCGTCAAATGCACCCAAATGTGCTTAAAGTTACAGGGGCGGCAGCTTATCAAGATGTAATGGAAGCTGTACATGAATATGTACCAGCTCCTCCAAAACATAACCCATTTATTGATCTAGTCCCAGAACAAGGTGTGCGTCTAACACCAAAACATTATGCTTATTTAAAAATATCAGAAGGCTGTAACCATCGTTGTACTTTCTGCATTATCCCAAGTATGCGTGGTGATTTAGTTTCTCGTCCTGTGGGTAGTGTGTTAGATGAAGCAGCAGCATTAAAACGTGCTGGTGTAAAAGAAGTATTGGTTATTTCTCAAGATACTTCTGCTTATGGTGTCGATACCAAATACAAGTTGGATTTTTGGAATGGTCAACCTGTAAAAACTAAGTTCTATGATATGTGTGAAGCACTTGGTCAGCTTGGTATTTGGGTGCGTTTACATTATGTTTATCCGTACCCACATGTCGATGCAGTTATTGAGCTAATGGCACAAGGGAAAATCCTGCCATATTTAGATATTCCTTTTCAGCATGCCAGTCCGCGCATTTTAAAATTAATGAAGCGACCAGCCCATAGCGAAAATACATTAGAGCGTCTGAAATTGTGGCGTGAAAAATGCCCTGAATTGGTGATTCGCTCAACTTTTGTTGTGGGTTTCCCTGGTGAAACTGAAGAAGATTTCCAAATTCTATTAGAGTGGTTAAAAGAAGCTCAATTAGATCGCGTGGGCTGTTTTACTTATTCGCCAGTAGAGGGTGCAACGGCAAATGATCTACCTGATCACGTACCTGAAGAAATTAAGCAAGAACGTTATGAACGTTTTATGGAAGTCCAACAAGAAATTTCTGCTGCAAAACTACAAAAGCGTATCGGTCAAAAGATGACTGTGCTTGTAGATAGCTTGGAAGATGAATTTCCAGTAGCGGTAGCGCGTTCTTACGCGGATGCACCTGAAATTGACGGTAATGTTTTTGTAGAAGATATTGATAAAAGTGTGATTAAAGCAGGTGATCTGCTTGAAGTCGAAATTACAGATGCGGATGAATATGATTTATTTGCAAAGTTAATTCAGATTAAATCTGCTTAATATTAAATGCGATAAAAGAATTTATGAGATTGGTCGGTTTGGAGTAAAAGTATGTCAGCTTCTAAAAATCCACGTTATGCACGAATCTTGCTAAAGCTTTCTGGTGAAGCTTTAGCAGGCAATAAAGATATGGGTATTGATGCCCAAGTATTAGATCAGATGTCACTTTCAATTGCACACTTGGTTGGTTTGGGAGTACAAGTCGGAATTGTAGTTGGTGGCGGTAACTTATATCGTGGGAGTCAGTTACAAAAAGACGGTTTGGTTGGGCGTGTAACTGGTGACCAAATGGGGATGCTGGCTACAGTTATGAATGGTTTGGCAATGCGTGATGCATTAGTGCGTCGCAACATTAAAACACGTTTAATGTCTGCTCTTCCGATCGGAACAGTTGTTGAATCTTATTCAAGTCGTGATGCGATTCGTCATTTAAGCCAAGGTGAAGTTTGTGTGTTTGTTGCGGGTACAGGTAATCCATTCTTTACCACAGATACAGCTGCTTGCTTACGTGGTATTGAAATTGAAGCAAACCTCATCTTAAAAGCAACTAAAGTTGATGGTGTTTATAATAAAGATCCAAGTAAATATGATGATGCGGTTAAGTATGATAATTTAACTTTCGATCAAGTACTTGATGAAAAGTTGGGTGTAATGGATCTTACAGCAATTTGCTTATGCCGTGATCATAATGTCCCATTACAAGTATTCGATATGAATAAATCGGGTGCTTTACTTTCTGTTGTTATGGGTGAAAAAGAGGGTACTCACGTTACGAATTAATGTACGTGAGCCGTAAAGCGCTTTATACTAATGTCTAAATATTTTGTAATACCTAATGAATAAGTAAGGAAGATCATATGATTAACGATCTCAAAAAAGATAGCGAACAGCGCATGCAGAAAACACTTGATTCTTTAGAACAAGGTTTTGCTAAAGTTCGTACTGGACGTGCTCACCCATCAATTTTAAATGGTGTGATGGTTCCTTACTATGGTTCTGACGTTCCTTTGAATCAAGTTGCTAACGTAGGTGTTGAAGATTCTCGTACGCTTATTGTTCAGCCATTTGAGCGTACAATGGTTTCTGCAATTGATAAAGCAATTCGTGAAAGCGATTTGGGTTTAAATCCAATTACAGCTGATTCAATTCGTGTACCTTTACCTGCGTTGACTGAAGAAACTCGTCGTGACATGCAAAAAGTTGCTCGTAATGAAGCTGAAAATGCAAAAGTTGCTATTCGAAACATTCGTCGTGATGTTTTAGGTGATATCAAAGCATTATTGAAAGAAAAAGAAATTTCTGAAGATGATGAACGCCGTGCTGGTGAAGATATTCAAAAGATCACAGATAAATATGTTGCAGAAGTAGATAAACGTCTAGCTGCAAAAGAAGCAGAATTAATGAAGGTCTAATTTTTATGACCTTACAAGAAGAACCGCTTCTTCCAAAACATGTTGCCATCATTATGGATGGCAACAATCGTTTTGCAAAAAAAAATAAATTGCAAAAAGGTGATGGGCATCGAGAAGGTAAGAATGTCCTTGATCCGATCGTTGAACATTGTAAAAGAGTTGGTGTTCAAGCTTTAACTGTTTTTGCATTTTCAAGTGAAAATTGGAATAGACCTCAGTTCGAAGTTGATTTGTTAATGAAATTGTTAGAAGACACAATTCATGAACAACTACCTCGAATGGAAAAATTCAATATAGCATTACGTTTCATTGGTGATCGTTCTAAATTATCAAATGAATTAAAAGATTTAATGTTATATGCAGAACAAAAAACGGCATCTTTCAATTCTATGACTTTAACGATTGCAATCAGTTATGGCGGAATGTGGGATATGGCGCATGCAGCCAAGTGTATCGCTCAAGATGTTCTTGCTGGAAAAGTTCAAACAAATCATATAAATGTTGATTTATTTGATAAATATGTCTGTCTAAATGACCTACCTGCTGTGGATTTATTAATTCGTACAGGGGGGGATTATCGCCTTTCAAATTTCTTATTGTGGCAAGCTGCGTATGCAGAATTGTACTTTACAGAAACTTTATGGCCAGAGTTTAAGGTCGAAGAATTGGATTACGCATTTCGTGTTTTTTCAGGACGTGAACGACGTTTCGGTAAGACGACAGAACAGATTCAACAAGCGAAAATAGAGAATTAATAATGTTAGAGCGGATTATTACCGCATTGGTGTTAGTTGCTGTTGTTTTAAGTTGCATGTTTGCGACGCAATCACATTATCCAATGTTTGTGCTTATGATTTTAGCAGCTGGGGTTGCAGGCTATGAGTGGTTTAAGCTTATGCCTCATAAAGAAGCTATTGTTTCAAAACCTAAGGCTTGGATATATGGTATATGTGTAGCATCGGTTTCAACACTCGCATTATTTTTTGATGATGTTGCATTGTTGCTATGGGCAGCATCTATTCTTACGTGGCTAGGTAGTATTTACTGGGTTAAAAACTTTCCAGAATCAGATAATTGGTACAATGTATCATTATATGTAATTGGTTTTATTCTAATTTCTGCAGCAGTGACTGCGCTTTATGCGGTTTGGCATAGCTCACCTTGGTGGCTGATGTATTTGTTCTTGTTGGTTTGGGGGGCAGATAGTGGTGCATATTTTGTTGGTCGTAAATTGGGTAAAAGAAAACTTGCTCCTACAGTAAGCCCAAATAAATCGGTTGAGGGATTGTATGGTGGTATTGCAACAACAGTTGTGATTATGTTGGTTGTACAACATTTCTATTTAGACTTAACTGTAATACAGCTTATCTTATTCCTGATTCTTTCTATTATTACCGTTTTTGCATCAGTATTAGGTGACTTGTTTGAGTCAATGATCAAACGTCGTGCAGGCATTAAAGACTCAGGTCGTGTACTTCCTGGGCATGGTGGAGTATTAGATCGAATTGATTCACTTCTTGCTGCATCGCCTATTTTTGCAACTGGTATGTATGTATTGGTAAAACTTATTGGTGTAGATCTATAAATGACACAGGCTGTTTGTATATTGGGTGTTACAGGCTCTATTGGGCAAAGTACCTTAAAAGTATTGGCACGACACCCAGACCAATACTCTGTTTATGCGGTTTCTGCATATAGTCGTTTAGATGAACTGGTAGAAATATGTAAAAAATACAGCCCTAAAATAGTGGTTGTTCCGAAAATAAAAGCTTTAGAACTAGAGCAACGTTTAAATCAAGAAAACCTAAAAAATATTGAAATTTTAACAGATGAAGCGGGTTTGATAGCGATTGCTGAACACGATGAAGTTGATATTGTTATGGCTGCAATTGTCGGTGCTGCTGGTTTATTACCAACACTTGCCGCAGTCAAAGCGGGAAAACGAGTGTTACTTGCAAACAAGGAAGCCTTAGTGATGTCAGGTGACATCATGATGCAGGCAGCACGTGATCATAATGCTTTATTGCTTCCTGTCGATTCAGAGCATAATGCGATTTTTCAGTCATTACCACACAATTATTTACAGATTGAGAGAACAGGTGAGCCACAACTTGGAGTGTCTCAGGTTTTATTAACAGCTTCTGGTGGTCCATTTCTTAATCATTCTTTAGAACAATTACATGATGTAACGCCTCAACAGGCTTGTAAGCATCCAAATTGGTCGATGGGGCAAAAAATTTCGGTAGATTCAGCGACTTTAATGAATAAAGGTTTGGAATTGATCGAAGCGTGTCATTTGTTTTCAATATCAGAACATTTTGTTACAGTTGTTGTTCATCCACAGAGTATTATTCATTCCATGGTGCAATATGTGGATGGATCAACTTTGGCTCAAATGGGTAACCCAGACATGTGTACGCCAATTGCGCACGCATTGGCATGGCCGCAACGATTAAAGACGGATGTTCCTGCTTTAAATCTGTTTGAAACAGCTCAATTAAATTTTCAGGCACCTGATAATATTAAGTTTCCAGCTTTAAATTTAGCTCGTCAAGCAATGCGTGAGGGTGGGTTGGCTCCTACAATTTTGAATGCTGCCAATGAAATCGCGGTCGCTGCATTTTTAAATCGGCAAATTCGATTCACTGAAATTACGCAAGTGGTCGAGCATACTTTACAAGCTGTACAAAATGCTAAAGCAGAAAGCATAGACATCATTTTGCAGACTGATATGATCGCAAGAGGTAATGCAGAGAAGTACATCGTGGGTATAGGGGGTTAAATCGTATGAGCGCACTATTTATGATTGTTGCGGCGATTTTATTATTAGGCCCACTGATCGCGATTCATGAGTTTGGTCATTATTGGGTCGCACGTAAATTAGGTGTTAAAGTTTTAGTCTATTCTATTGGCTTTGGACCCACTTTGCTTAAATGGCAATCGAAAAAATCAGGTATACAATACCAGCTTTCTGCATTGCCACTTGGTGGTTATGTCAAAATGTTGGATGAGCGTGAAGGTAATGTTGCTGAGCAAGATTTACCTTATGCGTTTAATCGTCAGTCACCTTGGAAACGTATTGCAATTGTTGCTGCTGGACCGCTGATTAATCTTATTTTTGCTGTTTTATTGTTTTGGATTTTGTTTTTACCAGCTCAGGAACAATTAAATACACGTATTGGTAAGATTGTACCAAATACACCTGCTGCTCAAGTCAATTTACATGTTGGCGATAAAGTAGTCATGGTTGATGGTCAAACGACACCGACATGGGAAAAACTAAACTACGCTTTAGTTAATCGTGTTGGAGAGACAGGTCAGGTTTCAATTGTCGTTGAGCGTACTGGAACTGAAAAACAGTTTAGTTTACCGATTAAAGATTTTCTAAAAGATCAGAGCCAATCGCCTTTGGATGAGTTAGGGTTTTTACCTTATCGTCCTGTGATTCCAGCGATCGTAAAAGAACTGAGTACTGATGGTGCTGCAATACGTCAAGGTATGAAAGTCGGAGATAAAATTGTTGCGATTAATAACGTTGCAATGAAAGATTGGTTTGATGTCGTTGATGTTGTACAAAATTCACCTGAAAAACTCTTAAATATTGATGTGCTACGTCAAGGCAAACTGGTTCATTTACAAGTGATGCCTCAAGGCCAACGTGACAATATGGGTAATATGAGTGGTGTTCTTGGAGTAAAAAGTGATGCAGGTAAAATCACAATTCCGAATGAATATAAACAAACTATTCAGTATTCACCTGTAGAAGCTTTCGGGGTTGCTGTTGAAAAAACAACACAATTGTCAGGTATGATTTTTAGTTCGATTACGAAAATGGTACGTGGCCTAATTGGATTGGATAACTTATCAGGTCCTATTACGATTGCTAAAGTTGCAGGACAGAGTGCTGAAATGGGGTGGCAAACCTTTATTTCTTTTATGGCATTGATGAGTGTTAGTTTAGGAATTTTAAATTTATTACCAATACCGATGCTTGATGGCGGTCATTTAGTTTATTACTTTATTGAAGCAATACGTGGTAAACCTGTTTCTGAACAAATACAGATGTTTGGTCTAAAAGTTGGTATGGTACTGCTCGGTAGCATGATGCTTTTGGCTTTATTTAACGACTTCATGCGTTTATAAAAAACGCAAACGGAATTTAACTTACTGGAAAATATATGGGCATGCGTCACACACATTTATTAATGCCTTTGGCACTGGTTAGTGCGATGGCAGTGGTACAACAAGCATACGCAGCAGATGAGTTTCTTGCACAAGATATACGAATTGATGGCCTCGTGCGTTTAACACCTGCAAGTATCTATTCTATGTTACCAATAAATAGTGGCGATAGAGTAAGTGATCCAATGATTGCTGAGGCGATACGTAGTTTATATGCTTCAGGTTTATTTGATGACATTAAAGCTTATAAAGAAAAAGACGTATTAGTGTTTAAAGTTGTAGAGCGTCCAATCATTTCAAAATTGGAATTCAAAGGCAATAAACTTATCCCTAAAGAAGCCTTAGAACAGGGCTTAAAAAAGATGGGTATTGCTGAAGGCGAAGTGTTCAAGAAATCTGCATTACAGATTATTGAGACTGAGCTTGAACAACAATATACTCAGCAAGGTCGTTATGATGCAGATGTAACGATTGATACTGTTGCTAGACCAAATAACCGTGTTGAGCTCAAGCTTAATTTTAATGAAGGTACTGCTGCAAAAGTATTTGATATTAATATCATTGGTAATACTGTATTTAGTGATAGTGATATTAAGCAAGCTTTTGCAGTTAAAGAAAGCGGTTGGGCTTCTATTGTTACACGTAATGATCGCTATGCACGTGAAAAAATGGCAGCAAGCTTAGAAGCGTTACGAGCTCTATATCTGAATAAAGGTTATATCAACTTTAATATTATCAATTCACAACTCAACATTAGCGAAGATAAAAAGCACATCTTTATTGAGGTTTCAGTTGATGAAGGTAGTCAATTTAAGTTTGGTGAAACCAAATTCTTAGGCGATGCACTCTATAAACCTGAAGAATTAAAAGCACTAAAATTATATAAAGATGGTGAAACTTATTCACAAGAAAAAGTAAATGCCGTTAAGCAGTTGCTACTTCGCAAATATGGTAATGCAGGTTATTACTATGCAGAAGTGAATGTTGTACCTGAAATTAATAATCAAACAGGGATTGTGAATCTAAATTATTATATTAACCCTGGTCAACAAGTCACTGTTCGTCGTATTAACTTTACTGGAAATAGTAAAACAGCTGATGAAGTATTACGTCGTGAAATGCGCCAAATGGAAGGTGCTTTAGCAAGCAATGAAAAAATTGACTTGTCCAAAGTGCGTCTGGAACGTACAGGTTTCTTTAAAACTGTTGATGTAAAACCTGTTCGTGTACCTAATTCACCAGACCAAGTTGATTTAAATATTAATGTCGAAGAGCAACACTCTGGTACAACGACACTTGCGGTTGGTTATTCTCAAAATGGTGGTATTACTTTCCAAGCAGGTTTAAGCCAAACCAACTTTATGGGTACTGGAAACCGTGTTGCGATTGATTTATCTCGTTCTGAAACACAAGACTATTATAACTTAAGTGTGACTGACCCATATTTTACTATTGATGGCGTGAGTCGTGGTTATAACGTTTATTATCGAAAAACGAAGTTAAGTGAGAACTATAACGTTAATAACTATGTTACTGATAGTGTCGGTGGTAGTTTAAGTTTCGGATACCCAATTGATGAAAATCAGAGTATTAGTGCGTCTTTAGGTATCGATCAAACTAAAGTACGTACTGGTCCGAGCGTTTCGACTTATATCCGTGATTACTTATTAGCGAATGGTGGTAAAGCAACTGCACAGAGCACTTATTGTCCTGAAGACCAATTAGATAAAGATTTAGATGGTAACTATACAGGTAAATGTAAACCAGGTGGTGAGATTACTTATAATAGTGCTTTCGAGGGTAGTTTCCTAACTTATACTTTGAATTTAGGTTGGTCTTATAACACCTTGAACAGACCACTTTTCCCGACGTCAGGTATGTCGCACCGTGTTGGTCTAGAAGTAGGCCTTCCAGGTAGTGATGTTGACTATCAAAAAATGACTTATGATGCTCAGGCATTCAAATCATTACCTATGGGTTTTGTGCTTAGAGGTTATGGTAAATTAGGTTATGGTAATGACCTACCATTCTATAAAAACTTCTATGCGGGTGGTTATGGATCAGTCCGTGGCTATGATAACAGTTCATTAGGTCCTAAATATCCAAGTGTTATTTTCCAGGAAATGGGTAAAGATGACTTATCAAAAGAGGAAGTGGGTGGTAACGCACTAGTTCAATTTGGAACAGAATTGGCGCTTCCTTTACCATTCAAAGGAGATTGGACACGTCAAGTTCGACCTGTGCTTTTTGCAGAGGGTGCTCAAGTATTTGATACACAATGTAATGTACCAAGTGGTAATATTCTGGTAGGTGGTAATACTGTTGATATCAAACAATATTGTAATGATAACTACAAATTCGATTTTGGCAATATGCGTTATAGCGTTGGCGCTGGTTTTACGTGGATTACGATGATTGGTCCATTATCATTAAGTTATGCTTATCCGCTTAATGATAAGAGTGGCGATAATACCAAATCTATTCAATTCGAAATTGGTCGTACTTTCTAAGTATGGCCCTTAAGCTCTTAAAATATAAAAGGACGAAATAATGAAAAAATTAACGATGTTGATGTTAGGCTTAGGTTTAACGGTTTCTGCTATGACGAATGCTGCTGGTATAGGTGTTGTTGATCTAGCTCGCGTAGTTGAAAGTAGCACATATCTTAAACAACAAAATGCTGCTCTTGGCCAATCAGTTAAACCAACATCGACACGATTAGAACAATTAGGCAAAGAATTGGAAACTATGCAGCAAAAAGCGCAAACTGATGGTCCTAAGATGAATCAAGCAGATATTCAAAAAATGACTGCGCTGTATCAAGCTAAGTTAAATGAGTTCAATACAACTCAACAGGGTTTACAGACTAAAGTACAGTCTACATTACAGTCAATGAACACTGCATTTGAAGGAAAAGTGAAGCAAGTTGCTGAGCAATTAAGAAAAGAAAATAATTTAGATCTTATTTTGAATAAAAATTCAACAATTGCCTCTGACGCTCAGTATGATTTAACTGATAAAATGATCCAAAAGGTTAACGCACTGAAATAATCAATGAATAGACGTATTTATCGTTTAGAAGAAATAGCTCATCTTGTAAAAGGTGAGCTTTTTGGTGATAAAGATTTTAAAATTTCTAATTTGTCTAGTTTGGAACAGGCACAAAATCATCACATTTGTTTTGTAAATAGTGAAAAATATTTAGCACAAGCTGAAGCAAGCGAAGCAGGTGTTTATATTGTGACAACTGCATTAAAACAACAATTATCATCGAAGCAAAATTTTATCGTTGTAGAAAATCCTTATCTCGCTTTTGCAACTCTTACACATTTATTTGAGAAGAAAATTTCTCAAAGAGGTATCGAAAGTACTGCTCAAATTCATCCTTCTGCAATTGTGGCTGATAATGCTTATATAGGGCACTATGCTGTTATTGGTGAGCATTGTGTTATTGGAGATAATACAATTATCCAAGCACATGCTTTTATTGATGATGATGTTGAAATTGGTAACGACTGTTTCATTGATGCAAATGTCACGATTACTGGCGGTGCAAAGTTAAAAGATCGGGTTCGTATTCATGCGAATACGGTGATTGGATCAGAAGGTTTTGGTTTTGCACCTTATCAAGGAAAATGGCACCGTATTGCTCAACTCGGTTCAGTAAGAATCGGTAATGATGTTCGTATTGGTTCAAATTGTAGTATTGATCGTGGCGCATTAGATGACACAATTTTAGCAGATGGCGTCATTATTGATAACCTTGTGCAAATTGCTCACAATGTTCAAATTGATCAACATACAGCCATCGCTGCAAACACGGCAATCGCTGGAAGTGTCCGAATTGGCAAAAACTGTATTATCGGTGGTGGCAGCGCAGTTGCAGGGCATTTAAATATTGCGAATAATGTGACGCTTACTGGAATGTCAATGGTCACAAAAAGTATTTCTGAGTCGGGAACCTTTTCTTCTGGAATTGGACTGTTTGAAAATAGTCACTGGAAAAGAACTGTTGTACGCCTTAGACAATTAGCAGATGTGCCATTGACCCAAATCACTAAAAGGCTTGATCATATGCAAGCTCAATTAGAGTCCCTTGAATCAACCTTTAAGTTACGTAAATAATTTATTATGACTGAGTCTACATCTCCAGCATTTACAATGCCTGAATTACCCATGGATATTCTTACGATTCGTGAATATTTACCGCATCGTTATCCTTTTTTGCTTGTTGATAGAGTTACAGAAATAACTGAGAATAGTATTGTCGGCTATAAAAATGTCTCTATTAATGAAGAGTTTTTGCAAGGTCATTTCCCGACATACCCGATTATGCCGGGTGTGTTGATTATTGAAGCGCTTGCTCAGGTCTCAGGTATATTGGGTTTTGTTTTGACAAATCAAAAGCCAAAAGAAGGATCATTGTTCTTATTTGCTGGCGCAGAAAAAGTAAGATTTAAGAAACAAGTTGTTGCTGGTGACCAGCTTGTCTTAAAATCAGAACTAGTGATGCAAAAACGTGGCATTTACAAGTACAATTGCAAGGCTAGTGTCGACGGTATTGTCGCTGCAACAGCCGAGATCATGATTTCCCACCAAAAAATTGAGCAGACATGAGTAGTCAAAACCTAATTCACCCAACCGCAATTATTGACCCATCTGCAGAAATTGCATCTGATGTACAAATTGGACCGTATTGTATTGTTGGTCCAAATGTAACGATTGATGCTGGGACTAAATTACGTTCACATGTGGTAATTGGCGGTTTTACGAAAATTGGAAAAAATAATGATATTTTTCAGTTTTCGAGTGTCGGTGAAATTTGCCAAGATTTAAAGTATCAAGGTGAAGAAACATGGCTAGAGATTGGGGATAATAACTTTATTCGTGAACATTGTACTTTGCATAGAGGTACGGTTCAGGATAACGCAATAACAAAAATTGGCAGTCATAACTTATTCATGGTGAATACCCATATTGCGCATGACTGTGTAATTGGTGATCACAATATTTTTGCCAATAATGTAGGTGTTGCAGGTCATGTCCATGTCGGCAATCATGTTATTGTAGGCGGTAATGCGGGTATTCATCAGTTCTGTCGTATTGATTCATATAGCATGATTGGTGGAGCAGCTTTAATTCTTAAGGACGTTCCTGCTTACGTGATGGCATCTGGTAATCCTGCACATGCATATGGTATGAATATTGAAGGCATGCGACGCAAAGGTTGGACTCGAGACACGATTCAGGGTTTAAGAGAAGCATATAAGCTGATTTATAAGGCTGGTTTAACCACTGAGCAAGCGATTGAGCAGATTCGTAGCGACATACTGACGAAGACGCCTGAAGCACAATTGTTTATTGATTCACTCGAAAAGTCTACACGCGGTATTGTCCGTTAAAATTTACAGAAATAAAAAAGACACCTCGGTGTCTTTTTTTATATTCTAATTTTCTGCTTCGATGAATTGCTGTCGATACTGCTTAGGTGATACTTCAAAAGTTCGTTTGAATGCTTGGCTAAAGGCTGTTTCAGAAGAATAGCCCACTTTATTTGCAATCAGATGAATGGAGTAATTACTTTTACGTAAATATTGGCTTGCTAAGCGCATACGATGTTGTTGTAGATAAGCCAAGGGAGATTCTCCGATCACCTCATGAAATAAACTTGCAAATTTTGAACGCGACATGCAGCATTGTTCTGCAAGGGTTTCAACTGTCCATGCATCTTCAGGATGGTTATGAATTGCAGCAAGGCTATTGCTGAGCTCAGGATGATTTAAAGCGCTTAGCCATCCATGTTGATTTGAGATCTGTTGAATATGATCTCTGATACATTTGATCAATAAAATATTTACAAGATGATCAATAATGATATCTCTGCCAGCCTGAATATTTTGTGTCTCTAATGCTAAAAAGTGTAAACCAATTTGTAACCATTCAGGTGCTGTATTTTCTCCGTGTTGAATATGAATGATTGAAGGTAACGCTTGAATAAAAGGGCGCGCCATGATGGTGTCAATCTGACAACGAACACTTAAAATAAGATTTTTCTCTGACGAATCTGTACCGAATTCAATAGCATCTTCTTTATGTCCATCAAACAATTTTGAAATATCGACTGCATTCACAAGCTTTGTGATGGAGTTATCGGCACCCGTATGTGCTGTTCCAGAAGGAATTAGGACAATTTCACCAGCATGAGCAGTTAAACTATTTTGTGAATCAATTTGAATGAAAACTGAACCAACTAAAACAATATAAACAATCAGGGCGGTTTGATCCTGACAGATAAAACTCCATTCTCCCTGAGTTTTCAAGTAGATATATTCGGTGTGATTTAAATGTATATCAGCAAATATTTTACTTAAAGCATCCATATGATTTTAAAACTATGTATTCATTTTAAATTATAGAGAGCTACTGTAATAACTCAATATGTGTTTATAGGACAAAAACAGGGGTGATGATGCCAAAGACTTTGACATAGGTTTTTTGGACGCTTGCAACTGTCATGAAATTCATAATTCATCAAAATATACATATATACAAAGACATGGATAAGATGATGAATGCACCAGTAAATGTTGAGCAAGAACTTACGCCAGTAAGCATTTCAAAATCGAAAACTGAATTGGATCGTAAACGTTATTTATGGGCAATTAGCCCAGCTTTACCTGCAATTGGAATTGGCATTTTAGCAGGTTATCAATTTGCACCTCGTCCACTGAAAAAAATCTTTGCATTAGGCGGGCCAATTGTTTTGCACATCGTTATTCCAGCAATTGACGCATTGATTGGAAAAGACGCAAATAACCCAACTGATGAAGATATTAAACTACTTGAAAAAGATCCGTATTATTCACGCTTAGTGAAAAGCTTTCTTCCACTACAATATGCAGCTAATTTTTATGCGTGTTATTTATCTAGCCGTAAAGAAACTTCATTTATCGATAAAATCCTATTGGGTATTTCAATGGGTGCGATCAATGGTATCGCAATCAATACTGCACATGAGCTTAGCCATAAACATGATCGTATAGATCATATTCTTTCTCATCTTGCTCTTGTACCAACAGGATATAATCACTTCCGTGTAGAACATCCGTATGGGCACCATAAACGTGCTGCAACACCAGAAGATCCAGCATCTTCACAAATGGGTGAAACATTCTATGAGTTTTGGCCACGTACAGTCATTGGTTCTTTCAAATCTGCTATTGAAATTGAAACTAATCGTTTGAAACGTAAAGGTAAAAAATTCTGGTCAACTGAAAATGAATTATTGCAAGGCTGGGGAATGAGTGCTGCCTTTCATGGTTCAATGATCGGATTATTCGGTAAAGGTGTCATTCCTTACTTAGCGACTCAAGCTTTTTACGGTATTAGCTTGTTTGAAATCATTAATTATATTGAACATTATGGTTTAAAACGTCAAAAAGATAAGAATGGTAAATATGAACGTACGATGCCAGAGCATAGCTGGAACAATAACAATATTGTGACCAACTTATTCTTGTATCAATTACAGCGTCATTCAGATCATCATGCTTATCCAACACGTCCATTCCAAGCACTGCGCCATTTTGATGAAGCACCAGAATTACCTAGTGGTTATGCAACAATGCTATTACCAGCATTAATTCCACCACTATGGTCAAAAATGATGGATAAGCGTGTATTTGATCACTACAAAGGTGATTTGAATAAAGCCAATATCTATCCAAAACGTCGTGCAAAACTATTTAAGAAATTTGGTGTCTTGGATCAATCTTTAGTTGAAACTTCAGTTGAAGCCGTGGCAGCCGAATAACTTAAAACTTTCCCAAAGCAGAAGCATTGATCATTCATGGTCAGTGCTTTTTTCTTGTATTAAAAATTTAAAAAACAAAAGTTTTTGCATCATGTTGCTGTATATTTATAAAGAGTACTTAAAAATAATTGTGTAATTACAGCATGAGGCGATGATGACAAAACATTATGATTATATTGCGATTGGTGGTGGTAGTGGTGGAATTGCATCAGTTAACCGTGCTGCGATGTATGGGAAGAAATGCGCCTTGATTGAAAAGGCTGAAATTGGTGGAACCTGCGTCAATGTCGGCTGTGTGCCTAAAAAAGTTATGTGGTATGCGGCACATATTGCTGAATCAATTCAAAAATATGGTCCTGATTATGGCTTTAACAGTAAAGTTGAATCTTTCGATTGGCAGACACTGGTCAAAAATCGTCAAGCTTATATAGAACGTATTCATCAGTCCTATCAAAATAGCCTAAGCAAAAATAAAGTTGATTTAATCCATGGTGCAGCTCATTTTATTGATAAAAATACTATCGAAGTCAACGGTGAGAAATTCACAGCAGATCATATCCTGATTGCAACGGGGACACAGCCATCATTGCCTGATATTGATGGTGTTGAATATGGCATTGATTCGAATGGTTTCTTTGAACTAACGGCTTTACCTAAAACTACTGCTGTGATTGGTTCGGGTTATATTGCAGTTGAATTGGCTGGGGTACTTAATTCTTTAGGTTCACAAGTTGGATTATTTATCCGTAAAGATCTACCTGTTCGACGTTTTGACTCTTTCTTAAGTGAAACTTTGGTTGAAGTGATGCAAACAGATGGAATTACTATACATACACAAGCTGTTCCTAAAAAAATCACCAAGAATGCCGATGGCTCTGTCGTATTACATTTAGAAAGTGGCGAAAGTCATACTGTCGATTGCTTGATTTGGGCAACAGGCCGTGAGCCAAATACGGCGAGCTTGAATTTAGAAAAAGCCAATATACAGCTCGATGATCGAGGATATATTCAAGTCGATAAATTCCAGAATACATCCCAAACAGGCATTTATGCGGTAGGAGATATTACAGGGAAAATGGAGCTGACACCTGTCGCAGTTGCAGCAGGTCGTAAATTGTCTGAGCGATTATTCAATCATAAGCCAGATGAGCATTTAGATTACGATAATATTCCAACGGTTGTTTTCAGTCATCCTCCGATTGGAACAATAGGGATAACTGAGCAAGAAGCGATTGATAAATACGGTCAGCAAGTTGTGAAAGTTTATAATTCATCATTTACTGCGATGTATAGCGCCATTACGCAACATCGTCAGCCGACCAAAATGAAGCTAGTCTGTGTGGGTGAAAATGAAAAAATTGTCGGTATTCACGGTATCGGTTTTGGCATGGATGAGATTCTGCAAGGTTTTGCGGTTGCTTTAAAAATGGGAGCGACGAAAAAAGATTTTGATAATACCGTTGCGATTCATCCAACATCTGCGGAAGAGTTTGTGACGATGCGATAGCGCGCGCTATATGGAAATAAAAGGACGTAAATAACGTCCTTTTTAAATTTTTTGTTTAAATGGGTATTTATTTCAATTCACTCGAAGATTTACCCAATTCACGACGAGCAATAATGAGCTGTTGAATCTGTTGTGTACCTTCAAAAATATCAAGGATTTTTGAGTCACGTGCCCATTTTTCTAATAACTCATCTTCACCATAGCCCACGCTTGCAGCTAATTCGACGCATTTGAGAGTAATTTCATTACCTACACGCCCAGCTTTTGCTTTAGCAATCGAAGCTTCTTTAGAGTTGGGCTTTTTATTGTCAGCCATCCATGTGGCTTTAATCATAAGTAGGCGAGCAGCTTCCCACTCAGCTTCCATACGGTAAATCTGTGCGGCTAAATTCGAGGTTTGCAAATAAGGCGTTTTGTAGTCAGGATCAAGCTGGTCTTTGAAAATTTCCTTGATACGTTCTAAAGATGCCTTTGCACAACCGATTGCCATTGCTGCAACAAGTGGACGAGTGTTGTCAAAAGTTTCCATAACACCAGCAAAACCTTTAGCAACATCAATTTCTGGATTACCCAATAAATTTGCAGCAGGTACACGGCAGTCCGTAAAGCTAATCACCGCCGTATCTGAGGCTTTAATCCCGAGCTTGTGTTCCAGACGTTCAACTTTCATACCTACTGTACCTTTAGGTACAACGAAAGATTTAATCGCAGCACGACCCAGCTTTTTATCTAGGGTTGCCCAAACTACAACTGAGTCAGCACGTTCACCAGAAGTGACAAAGATTTTTTCTCCATTTAAGATGTAATCATCACCATCTTTGGTTGCTGTTGTACGAATAGCCGCTGAGTCTGAACCACAACTAGGTTCAGTAATCGCCATAGCAGCCCAAGTCCCTTTGAAACGTTCAAGTTGTTCATCATTGGCAACTGCTGCAATGGCAGAGTTGCCTAAGCCTTGACGTGGCATACTGAGCAGTAAGCCTGTATCACCATAACACATTTCAATAATACCAAGTGCCGCAGACATGTTACCGCCATTCACAATGTCATCTGGGTTCGCTGTCCCTCGTTTACTCGCATTGGCTGCACCCACACCTTCGCCACTTTCATTCATACCATCCAATAGGGCAGCTAGCATATCGAGTTCTTTTGGATAGGCATGTTCAGCTTTATCATATTTGCGTGAGATTGGACGCAAAACATTGATTGCAGTTTCATGCGCCTGATCAACCAACATTTTAAATTTTTTCGGATTTTGTAAGTTCATTATTATTCTCCAAAATTACGCATGCAAGCCAGAATGTAAGATAGCGGTTGCACGTAGATCACGATACCAACGCTCAACAGGATGCTCTTTAGTAAAACCATGACCACCTAAGATTTGAACACCATCTGTACCGATTTTCATAGATTTTTCGGCACAAAGTAAGCGAGCAAGATAGGCTTCACGATGAAATGGTTGACCCGCTTCAGCCAAGCTTGCCGCATTTAAAACCAACATACGCATAGCATCAATTTCAATGGCCATATCGGCAATCATGAATGCCACACTTTGACGATGCGAGATGGGTTCGCCAAAAGCAGTACGTTCATTGGCATATTTAATACAGTAAGCTTTGATTGCTTCTCCTGTACCAATCGCCATGGCGCACCACATTAAGTTTCCAAGGTCGACAAATGCAGTGTAATCAAAATCAGCATCGCCTAAGCGTAAAGCTGGTGTTTGATTGAAGTGAAGTGTTGCTGTTTCAGTTGCTTTTAATCCCATTGCTGGATTAGCTTTGATTGCAATCGTTTCATTTGACTGTACAACAAAAATGTCAGATTGACCGTTAAACTCGGCACTGACAAGGAATACATCCGCAGTATCGCCTAGAATAACTAAGGTTTTTTCACCTGTAATGTAGAATTGACCGTTTGCTTCATTTGCAGTTGTTTTTAACTGATATGGATTAAATGCAGCAGTCGCTTCTTGAAATGCAAATGTTGCCGTAACGTCAGTATCTTCAGCAAACACAGGCAAATACATCGATTGAACTTGTGTTGAACCCCAACGGGTAATTGCATTAATAACGCTAAATGTGCTGAGCAGACCTGCTGTTAAACTGAAATCACCTTTTGCCAAACTTTCAGCAATCAGAATATTACTGACAATATTTTGTTCAGCGGCAACACCACCTAATGCTTCAGGTAACGCATAGTAGTTCAAACCTAAGTCGACCAAATGTTGCCAAAGTTGTTCTGGGAATTGTGCTTGATGATCAGCGT
Source organism: Acinetobacter sp. 5862 (assembly GCF_024494585.1). Classification (NCBI taxonomy): domain Bacteria; kingdom Pseudomonadati; phylum Pseudomonadota; class Gammaproteobacteria; order Moraxellales; family Moraxellaceae; genus Acinetobacter; species Acinetobacter sp. 5862. The sequence goes on along the minus strand of NZ_JANHGP010000049.1, from coordinate 3,854 downwards.
CATGCGCTAAAGCATATAAAACTTCTTCAGCGAATTGAGACATTGCATCAACCGTCATTTGCTGTTCTTCAGTCAGGCTGAGATCAAACAAATTTTTATTAACTTGATTCGGGAGGCGTTGCTTATCAATTGCTTGTGGTTTAAACGCTTTTTGTGTTTTATTCAGTACTTTAAAACCTGTTTTTGATCCTTGATATAATGATTTCTCTACAAATTTTCTTAATTTGAGTTGATCTAATACTTCGCTTCCTGCGATTTTAGTGATCAAAAATAGCCCAAAGCCTTGAGCTTTATTCATCATATTCGACATGATTTTATCCTAGAGGATGGTTGTAAAATTATGCTGACATGGCCCTAGTAAAAAAACTATGTCTTGTTTGACGTGCTCAATTAAGAAAGATAAAGGGTAAAATGATTCGTATATAGATTTTATATTATTGTTTTTAAATGAATAAAAGAAATATCAGAAAAATAAATTTTAAAAAAAATGACCAAACTGACAAATCAGATTGGTCAAAATGACTTTAGATATAGTGCTTATGCAAACTGACGAATCATTTTTCGTACATTGGTCTTTGCTTCGATCACGGTCATAAACGTATATGCACCAATAAACTTACGGCTAATAAACATAAATTCTTTTGGTGGAACCGAGAAATAGCGCGATGCCATAGACTGTGCTGCCTGTTGCATGACACGACTATGGAGTTGGCTTTTTTTCCAATCGTAGCGATCTTGCTCATCCATTACACCTGCAGGCATGTCAGGATTGTTAGCTGGACAGCTAAATGCTTCTGTGGCGATAAGGAACACATCTGCCATACCAGGTTTTATACTTTCTGGCATTGCATCAAAGAACTCGTAGCCTGTCATCGCTTTAACCATTTCATCTTTGTTATGGTTATAACCAGCATGGATCAGGTTACGTGCGACAGTGAGCAAATTCTCATCGAACTGACGAATTGCACCAAAGTCGAGGAGAACGATTTTGTCCTTTACATCATCGCCGTTACCCAAACGAACAAGATAATTACCGAAGTTCGGATCGGTTTGCATTTCGCCCCATTCAAACAGCTCACGTACTGCAATTTCCAAAGAAGCTTCGCCTAATTGGTTACGACGTTCTTGGGGGAGGGAGAGCATGACAGGGCTATTTACAGGCACACCACGTTCAAAGGTCATACACAACACTTTTTTAGCGCAAAATTCATCGACAATTTCAGGAACGATATAACGAGGATCATCTTTCAGGCGTGCAGCAAAGCGGCGAGTTGTCGCGGCTTCAATGTTATAGTCGACTTCTCGATGCATCATTTCACGAACTTCATCAAACCACTGATCAAATTCACGAGTTTGTGGCACCATACGTGTGAGTTTAAGCATGTTCTTAAATAGATTCATATCAGAATCAATTGCTTCCGCTACACCAGGGTATTGAATTTTAAGAACCAGTTCTAAACCATCTGATTTACGTGTCGCACGATGAACTTGAGCAAGTGAGGCTGTACCGATTGGTTCATGATCAATCGTGAGTTCATCTAATTTAGAACCTAACTGTTCTTGCAAATGTGCTTTGATTGCAGGCCAAGCTAGTGCGACAGTTTGATTGTTCAGTGTATTTAATGCTTGTGTAATTTCTTCAGGTAAGAAATGTTCGCCGTATAAAGCCATCATTTGACCAATCTTTACGATTGATCCTTTTAGTTTTCCTATTTCAGAAACTAAATAATGAGCTTGTTCAGCCATGGCTTTTTTACGCTTTTTCTCTTTTTCTTCTTCACTAGAAAAAATTGAAGTAGCGCTAGCAGTCGCCCAACGTGTTCCAGCGAGTAAAGAGGCTTTTGCAATAGATAAGCGACGATCTACAGAGGAGGTTTTTAGATTCTTAAGCTTATCGTTCTGATCTGACATGAAAGAAAAATCCTATGCTGAAATCGGAGGGTTAAAAGCCGAGACTTAAACTGTAGCGGATATTACAGCTTTTGAACGTATTAAAATAGTTCAATCTCTTGAATTATCAGTCTAAATTTGTGAATTAGGTCAATAAAGCAGAATAGCCTAAGTAAAATTTAACTTTCAAATTTGGCTTTCGTATACAGATGTCCTAAATCCTAAACTGAATTTTTAGAGTAGATTTTCTCATTAAAGCAGCACGATTAGTATGAATATGAGCAATCAACATACGCTTTACATGACTATGATGAAAGCCTAAAGCATGAGCTTTCACAATAATGATACTGGGTAATGTAAAGAAAAAATACTTGGTGTCGTCTAAAGTCGCATTTTTAAAAATACCTTCTTCAATCAAAGTATTCCGAAGAAAAATTTTCTCTTCTTGCACAGTAGGAGATGACTCATCATCCCAATAATTCTGACGCATTGCCATCAAATTATTATGTTTATAACTCATCGTTGCTTGAGCTCATTCTGTTTACTATTAGCAAATATATGTGGTTAATTGAGTGTTTATCAAGAATAGATTTATCTCAAAAATAGCCTAAGTAAATTTAATCCTTGATTTTTAAATGCTACACTTATACTACTTTAATCACTAAAGCAAAAAACTGAAAAAAATGACTCCAGCTTGCAAGTTATTAGAAAAAAATAAAATAGCATTCACAATTCATGAATATGAACATGATGTAAATGCAAAAAGTTTTGGCTTAGAAGCCGCAGAAAAACTCAATCTAAATGTAGATGAAGTATTCAAAACGCTAATGGTCACCGATGAAAAAAGTTATTTCATCGCAGTTTTACCAGTGAATTATCAATTAAATTTAAAAAAAGTTGCATCAGCAGTAGGGTGTAAGAAGTTGCAAATGGCCAATCCAAAAGATGCTGAACGTTTAACTGGTTATTTGGTAGGTGGAATTAGTCCTCTAGGGCAGAAAAAACGACTCAAAACTGTAATAGATGAAACAGCGAAATCATTAAATAAGATCTATGTAAGTGGTGGAAAAAGGGGGTTGGACATTGGTCTTAACCCAATTGATCTAGCTAGGTTACTGGAAGCTACATTTTCAGATGTTTTAGATTGTTAATATCTTTAAAAGGGCTTTAAAACATAAAGCCCTTTTGATTTGATTTATAAAAAAAGTCTTTGTACACGACAAAAAAGATAACTCATTGAAATAATGGCATAATACTTGTTTTCTGACGACGAATATGATAACACATTTCAATGAGTTACATCTCATCTTAAACAAATATCTAAAGTGGAACAAGTCACATGTAAAATGTTTTACACTGATTATGTGTATTAGTTCAGACTTGATCGTACATTCTTCTTGAAAAGGAGAAAGTTACCCGTTTTGATAAAGGTGTCGAAATCTTAATCAAACAAAGGTAACTTTCTTATGTTGCATACTAACAATCAAATCATTAAACACAAAGTAGGTCTGCTTAATTTAGCTGAAGAGCTTCAGAATGTATCCAGAGCATGCAAAGTGATGGGTGTTTCAAGAGATACATTTTATCGCTATAAAGAGTTAGTGAAATCTGGTTATATTGATGCATTAATCAATAAATCCCGTCGAGTACCAAATTTAAAAAACCGTGTAGATGATGCTACTGAACAGGCTGTTATTGATTTCGCAATTCAATATCCCGCATATGGTCAGCACCGTACGAGTAATGAATTACGCAAGAAGGGTGTATTCGTTTCAGGGAGTGGGGTTCGCTCTATATGGCTTCGTCATGATTTAGAAAACTTTAAGAAGCGCTTAAAAGCACTTGAGGCTAAAGTGGCACAGGATGGTATTGAATTAAATGATCAGCAGATTGCGGCACTTGAACGTAAGCATGAGGATGACGTTGCTTGTGGTGAAATCGAAACAGCTCATCCAGGCTATTTA